>CAIRNC010000564.1 GCA_903879875.1 uncultured Bacteroidota bacterium | reverse complement strand
ATGTTGATTTTACTATGTTCTAAAAATTGCTTCATAGTGGCTTTTTGGTAGGAAAACGAGTTAAGAATTTCAAATTTTCTACCTGGAAATTCCAATATGGAATCCGAAGTATAAAGATGCGAATGTTGGTGCAATTTGGTCACTTCAAAAGCAATAGCTACCGTGTCAAATCCACCCGATTTCATGATTGCCGCATTGGGTTCGTAGAGGTATTTTTTTGGTAATCCAAAGTTGATATTCGATTGTTTTTTGTCTAAAATGAATTCAAAAACTTCGTTGTTTTCTTTTTCAATATTGATGGTTTTTATCGAAATAGTTCCAATGAAATCCTTTTCAATTTCCCAAAGTAATTCTTTCACTTCGTTTTCAACGGCAACAATGTGGATGTTTTTTACTTGTTTTAATTCTAATAATCCAGCCGAAAGGTCAAGAATGGGAGCGGTTTTAATTACTATTTTGTTTGAAAAAGTAAAATAGAAATCTAAGTTTTCAGGTACATTTGGCAAACAATCGTTGAGCATAAAAACTTTGCCTTTCAAATCATTTCTGCGCGACGGATCAATATAAATCCAATCGAATTTTTGCTTAAGTTCCTCTAAAATAACTGCGCTGTCATTGCAAAGACATTGGATGTTATTTGCACCTAAAACTTTAAAGTTGTGCGCTACAATTTCAGATAATTGGGCATCGATTTCGCAATGAATTACTTGATTTATTTTTTTGGAAAAATAGAAATCATCAATACCAAAACCGCCTGTTAAGTCAATTAAACTTTCACCAGAAACCAAATGGGATTTATATAAAGCCGTTTTTTCAGAGGAAGTTTGTTCAACGGAAATTTTACTTGGATAAATAATATTTGCTGTTTCAAACCAAGTAGGTAATTTATCTTTTGCTTTGGTTTTTGCCGCAATTTGATTTAGAATTGAAATCCAATTTTCATTTGGAAACGGATTTTTTTGTAATGCCAAATCCGTTACATTCAAACTAACATTTGCATTGATAAAATCTTGAATTTCCGGGTTTAGTAAAGAAGTATTCAATGGATAATTTTTGCTGTAAATTTATCAAAAAATCTTCCATAACGTTACAAGTTATTTTAAATTCCAAAACTATTGTTGCCTTAATATTTTTTAGAGTAAACTAAATGAAGGAACCCACATTCTGATTTTATAGATTGAAATCCTATTTCATTAATTGTTTTTAGGCTATTTATATTAAACTAAAATAGTATTTTTGTTCAAAACTAATACAAATGGCAGGAAATAGTTACGGCACATTATTTAGAATTACCACTTTTGGAGAATCTCATGGAGAAGCCTTAGGAGGAATAATAGATGGTTGCCCCGCGGGGATAACGCTCGATTTTGATGCGATTCAACTTGAAATGTCCAGACGAAAACCAGGTCAATCTGACATTGTAACCCAACGAAAAGAAAATGATGAGGTACAGTTTTTATCTGGACTATTTGAAGGAAAAACAACTGGAACTCCAATTGGATTTATCATTCCAAATACCAATCAAAAATCAGAAGATTATTCCCATCTAAAAGACAACTATCGACCGAGTCATGCTGATTATGTATATGAAAAAAAATACGGAGTTCGTGATTATCGTGGTGGAGGAAGAAGTTCTGCCCGAGAAACAGCAAGTCGAGTTGTAGCAGGAGCTGTTGCAAAACAAGTTATTAGCGAAATTAAAATCAATGCTTTTGTTTCTTCGGTAGGGAATATTTTTATAGATAAGCCTTATCAAGATTTGGATTTTTCGAAAATTGAGAGCAATGCTGTTCGTTGTCCAGATGCAGCTTCGGCAGAAAAAATGGAAGCTTATATTAAAGAAATTCGCAAAGCAGGCGATACTGTCGGAGGCACCATTACCTGTGTTATCCAAAATGTACCGATTGGTTTGGGTGAACCTGTTTTTG
The DNA here is from genome assembly GCA_903879875.1 of uncultured Bacteroidota bacterium. Lineage (GTDB taxonomy): Bacteria > Bacteroidota > Bacteroidia > Flavobacteriales > Flavobacteriaceae > Flavobacterium. Next base: position 13,786 of record CAIRNC010000564.1, on the reverse strand, counting down.
ATAAACTTCATGCTGAGTTAGGTAAAGCAATGCTTTCTATTAATGCCGTAAAAGGATTTGAATACGGTAGTGGTTTTTGTGGTGCTGTAATGAAAGGAAGTGAGCACAATGATTTGCAAAACTTGGATGGTTCTACTAAATCCAATCTTTCAGGGGGTATTCAAGGAGGCATTTCCAATGGTATGGATATTTATTTCCGTGTTGCTTTTAAGCCCGTTGCCACACTTATGCAAAAACAACAAGTGCTAAATAATCAAGGGGAAAATGTTGAAATGATGGGAAAAGGCCGACATGATCCTTGCGTAGTGCCTCGGGCAGTTCCAATAGTTGAAGCTATGGCGGCACTCGTTTTAGCTGATTTTTATTTAATGAACAAAATATATTAAAAATAGTATTTTGTTTTCAGTTTGTAGTGTTCAGTAGGAACTGCAAACCGAACACCGAATGCAGAACACTTAAAAAAATGACTAAAACAAATACAAAAGCCTTATTAGGCAATCTTACTTTTCAAATATTAATTGCCATGGTTTTGGGTGGTATTTTAGGAATTTGGATACATCAAAATTTGCCTGAAGAAAGCGCTAAAGGTTTTAGCAACAATATAAAACTATTGGCTACCGTATTCATTCGATTGGTTCAAATGATAATTTCTCCATTGGTTTTCACCACTTTGGTTGTTGGAATTGCCAAGTTGGGCGATATCAAAGCGGTTGGTAGAATAGGAGGTAAGGCCTTAGGTTGGTTTTTCACAGCCTCATTTATATCATTATTGATTGGAATGTTTTGGGTCAATCTTTTAAAACCGGGTGAAGGTTTGAATTTATCTAATGTTGACGTAGCTACGGCAAGTGAAGTTACAGAAAAATCGCAAAGTTTTTCGGCTCAAAATTTCATAGAACACATCATTCCTAAAAGTATATTTGAGGCAATGGCCAATAATGAAATTCTTCAAATTGTTATATTTTCTATCTTTTTTGGATTGGCCGCCGCTGCCATTGGCAATCACGCAAAACCAGTTGTGAATGCTTTGGATAAGACTGCTCATATTGTTTTGAAAATGGTTAACTATGTAATGAAATTTGCTCCTATAGGCGTTTTTGGAGCTATTGCTGGCGTTTTTGCCATAAAAGATGCCAGTGTTTTATTTGTAACTTATAAAAACTTTTTTAGTTCTTTTTTAATAGGTATTTCAACTTTATGGGTTTTCCTGATATTCATTGGATTTGTGTTTTTAGGAAAAAGAATGAAAACCCTTTTGCATCATATTGTTAGCCCTTTAGTAATTGCTTTTGGCACCACAAGTTCGGAAGCTGTTTTTCCAAAATTGACAGAAGAATTAGAGCGATTTGGAGTGAAAGATAAAATTGTATCTTTCATGTTGCCTTTGGGATATTCCTTTAATCTTGATGGAAGTATGATGTATATGACATTTGCAAGTATTTTTATAGCACAGGCTTATGGAGTACATTTGGACACACCAACACAAATGACCATGTTGTTTGTACTAATGCTCACCAGCAAAGGCATAGCGGGTGTGCCTCGAGCAAGTTTGGTTGTAGTTGCTGCGACCTGCGGCATGTTTAAAATTCCTATTGAAGGAATTGCTTTAATTCTTCCAATAGACCATTTTTGTGATATGTTTAGAAGCGCAACCAACGTTTTGGGTAATGCTTTAGCCACTTCGGTTGTTGGAAAATGGGAAAAAGAAGATTAAATTAAAAAATTCTAGTATATTTGTTTTTATTAACTTTTAAAAACTTTTCTTGTGAAAAATTTTTTACTTTTTTGCTTTGTACTTTTTGCAATTGTGGCAAGCGCTCAAACCGATTATTATGTACCTGTTTCTGGATTAAGTAATTCTGCCAATGGTAGAGCTCCTCAAGGATCAAGACCTTGTACAAGAAGTGTTTGGATTATTACTGCTGCTGAAATGGCTGCATCTGGACTTGTTTCAGGTGACGTAATCAATTCATTAGGATTTAATTATATGACCGCTCAGCCTACGGCTACAACAGGAACAATTGTTATTTACTTAGAAAATACAACTGATACTACAAATTTAAAAAGCACAACATGGTCAACTGCAATTACAGGAATGACAACAGTAAGTAATTCCAGTGTTACAATTCCTGCAACTACTGGTGATTTTGATATTCCTTTTGTTGGAGGAACTGCTTTTACCTATACTGGAGGCGCTTTGTATCTTGCTTTTGATTATCAAAATTTCACCAATCCTTTAGCTGCAGCCGATAACGTTGCTTATTCTAACAATTCGAAATCAGCAAGTGTATTATCAATTTTGGCAGCAACAACTGGCACTACCGCGCCTACACTTATGACAGCAGCTTACTCTAGTTCTAGCTTTAGACCAGAAACTAGATTAGGTAAATCTGTAGCATGTTCAAAACCAACTTATTTAAATTACACCAATCAAACATTGAATTCAGTTGACTTGACTTTTAATGTAACGTCTGGTGGTACTGTTGATTTAGAATATGGGTATGAAAATTTTGTACAAGGATCTGGTATAGCATCGCTCACCAATGTAGTAAGTCCAGTACATTTAACGGGTTTAACACCAAGTACGGTTTATCAATTTTATGTCCGTAAAAATTGTGGTTCGGGTGTATATAGCGCATGGAAAAGTTCATTGCCATTTAATACCGTATATGAACCAACAATACCTACTTACAATACAAGTTTTGAAGAACCTAAAGTGCCATTATTAGGTTGGATAACAGGGGTTGTTCCTCCTACTACTTATGATTGGCAAATTGGAATGTTCGGTTCAACTGCACCGCAACTCGTACAAGACGGGAGTAATATAGTATATTCTGTTACTCCAACTACTACTGTAGCGGATACATGGTTGCTATCAAGAGGTATTAATTTAGTTGCTGGAACAGCTGTTTATATCACTTATTATGTAGCTAATTATGTTGGAGGGAATCCAGTATCAACGAATACAAGTAGTTATCAATTAACGGTTGGAACTTCTCAAACTCCTGCTGCTCAGACTACAGTTTTGATGACAGAAACAGGATTAAATTCTACAGCATACGTTTTAAAGACAATTACTTTTACTCCTCCTGTAACCGGACCATATTATTTTGGATTCCACAATAATTCACCTGCAAATCCTACAGGAACTCACGCCATTTTTGTAGATAATTTTACGGTTTCTCCACAATTAGCAGTACCAACTTTTGATACAAGTCCATTTGATGTTTATCCTAATCCTGTAGTAAACACAATTTCAATCTCTAATCCAAATAATGAAACTATTACAGGAATTGCTATTTTTGATATCAATGGACGAATGATAAAACAAGAGCGATTTAATAGGAAATTTGATTTGAAAATCAATGTATCTGAAATGGCATCAGGAATTTATACTATGAAAATCGACTCAGAAAAAGGGCAAGTAACTAAAAAATTGGTTAAAAATTAAATAGTATTAGTTGTAACATTATTAAAATACAAATGGAACCATCAGTTGAAATTTGATGGTTCCTTTTTTTACCCTTCCATTTTACTTGAAAGTTCAAACCAGCGTTCTTCTTTCGATTCTAATTTATTTATGATGGTCTTTAACTCTTTGGCTTTTGCTGCAATATCGGCATCGGCTACTTTTCCGTCAGAGAATAATTGTTCAATTTTGGCTTTTTCGATTTCTAAATCCTTGATTTCACGTTCTGTTTTCTGAAATTCTTTTTGCTCGTTGAAGGTTAAATTCCCAGTTGGATTGTTTTGTTTCCAATTTGTTTTTTCAGTGTTTACATTTTCCAACTGTTTAGGTTCAACAGAATCTTCATAAGCACGGAAATCAGAGTAATTACCTGGGAAATTTTCAATCACGCCTTGTCCTCTAAAAACAAATAGATTGTCCACGATTTTATCCATAAAATAACGGTCGTGCGACACTACCAACAGGCAACCCGGATAATCTAAAAGGAAACTTTCTAAGACATTCAACGTTACAATATCCAAATCGTTAGTTGGCTCATCGAGAATCAAAAAGTTAGGATTCTGAATCAAAACCGTACATAAATACAATCGTTTCAACTCGCCACCACTCAGTTTTTCAACAAAATCATGTTGCTTTTTTCGGTCAAATAGAAAGCGTTCTAGCAGTTGCCCCGCCGAGATAATTTTGCCTTTCGTTAACGGAATATATTCACCGTATTCCTTGATAATATCAATGACTTTTTGTCCTGGTTTTGGGTTGATTCCACTTTGAGTATAATAACCTATTTTTATGGTATCACCAGTAATTACCTTGCCACCGTCCACAGGAATAGTTCCAGTAATGAGGTTCAAGAAAGTCGATTTTCCAGTACCGTTTTTCCCGATAATTCCGATGCGTTCGCCTCGCTGAAAATCAAAACTAAAATTGTCTAAAATTATTCGGTCTTTAAATTTCTTCGAAATCTTGTGAAGCTCAATAATTTTGCTTCCCATACGTTCCATATTGATTTCGAGTTCAACCGCATTTTCTCTTCGACGGTTTTGTGCTTTTTCTTTAATGATATAAAAATCGTCTTGTCTTGATTTGCTCTTGCATGTTCTAGCCTTTGGTTGGCGGCGCATCCATTCTAATTCTTTTACAAAAAGATTTTGTGCTTTATCCACACTCGAATTTTCGGAGGCAATTCGCTCTTCTTTTTTCTCTAAATAATAAGAATAATTGCCTTTGTATTGGTACAGTTTTCCGTTGTCCAATTCGATGATTTCATTACAAACGCGCTCCAAGAAAAAACGGTCGTGCGTCACCATAAACAAAGTAATATTTTCTTTGGCAAAATAACTTTCTAACCACTCAATCATCTCTAAGTCCAAGTGATTGGTGGGTTCGTCAAGAATCAACAAGTCCGGACGATTGATAAGAATGATAGCCAAAGACAAACGTTTTTTTTGTCCGCCCGAAAGATTTTTTACTTTTAGTTTGAAATCTTCTAGTTTTAATTTGAAGAGAATTTGTTTGAATTGCGTTTCAAAATCCCAAGCATTGTGTTGGTCCATTTTGTCAAAAGCCGTTTGGTAGGCTTCTTCATTTTCAGGGTTTTCTAATGCTTTTTCGTATTCTTCGATAACTTTTAATACCACATTATCACTAGCAAAAATGCTTTCTTCAATGGTCAACTCCTCTTGCAATTTATTGTCTTGCGATAAAAATGCCATGTTGATGCCTTTGCGCAAGACTACATTTCCGGTATCGGGTTCGTCTTCACCATTTATGATTTTCATAATGCAGGTTTTCCCAGAACCATTTTTGGCTATAAAAGCAATTTTTTGGTCTTTGTTAATCCCAAAAGATAGGTTTTCAAAAAGGGTTCTTTCGCCAAAAGATTTGGAGATATTTTCGATAGATAAGTAATTCACAAGTGTATTTTTTTGCAAAAGTAAGGCTTTGAAAGCCAAGAAGCAATCTTTTAATTTTAAGACTAAAAGGGTTTAAGGATTTTTGTATATTTGTTTTTAAATAGGAATAAAATGGAAGCTCCAAAAAAACAAACAACAGACAAATTACATGATCGTGTTGAAGAACCAGTAACTGCGTTTGAAAAATCAGCCGCTTATTCTTCAGAAGAAGAAGAGATGCACCCTGTTTTGGTTCAGTTGCTTGAAAAGGCGCTTAAAGAATCAGAACTAGGATTAGGGATTTCTCACGAAGAGATGATGAAAAAAGTTAAAGCAAAATATCCTTTTATAAATGGGATATAAGATAAAATGGCTTCATGAAGCATCAACAACTTATCTTGATGAAATTGAATTTATATTCCTTAAATGGAATCAAAGTGAAACAGAAAAATTTATTTATTTAGCTGATGATAATTTAAAAAGATTAACAGTAAATCCTTTCATTGGAAAACCAATAAAGTCCTATTATAAACTTGTAATTTCAAAACAAACTACTTTGTATTATAAAGTTATAGAAAATAAAAAGCAAATTCACTTACTTGTTTTTTGGAATAATCTTAAGAGTCCAGGCGACTTAGCGAATTTTTTGTAATTTTAAAGCTCGGTTTTTAAGTAGTGATGCCATTAAAAGGATTGCTTTTTTTGTACATTTGAATCATTAAATCAAGAATTATGAACAAACGAAACTCCCCTATTACAAATAAAAAGCTACATAATGTTGAAGAACCAGTTGTAGAATACAAATCCAAATTGGAGACTGTTTCTGATGTTGATATGTCGGAATTGTTAGGAAAACTAATTGAGAAAGGTTTGGCACAGATCGAACGAGGCGAAACTACTTCACACGATGCCGTTATGGCAAAAATGAAGCAAAAATATAATTTACCACTTTAATGTTTAAGGTCAAATGGTCAACTTTGGCAGAAATTACTTTTGCTGACGAAATTGATTTCATTATACGAAAATGGAATTTAGTTCAAGCGAACGAATTCCTTTTATTAGTTTACGATTGTTTGAACAGGTTGGCTAATAATCCCGCATTGGGGATCTACAATTCAAAATACAATTGCTTTTCTGTCGTTATTTCTAGGCAAACTACTTTATATTATAGAATTTTGGAATCTGAAATAGAACTAGCACTAGTTTTATTTTGGAATAATAAACAAAACCCAATTCATCTTAATAAGCTGTTGCTCTAATCATTTTAATCCCATTCATGCAATTATCTGTTATCATTTTAAATTATAAGGTTCGCTACTTTTTAGAGTTGTGTGTGTTGAGTGTGCAAAAGGCTCTCGAAGGCATGGATGCAGAAATTATCGTTGTCGATAATGATTCCTCTGACGACAGCTGCGCTATGATGAAATCACGTTTCCCTAACGTAAAACTTATTGAAAACAAAGAAAATGTAGGTTTCCCAAAAGGGAATAATATAGGAGTAGCGCATGCCAAAGGTGAATATATTTGTATTCTTAATCCTGATACTGTTGTAGCCGAAGATACTTTTCGAAAGGTTTTAGACTTTGCTAAAGCGCAAATTGATTTAGGTATTGTAGGCTGCAAACTAATTGACGGCACCGGAAAATTCCTGCCAGAAAGTAAACGTGGTGTTCCAACGCCTTGGGTTGCTTTTACAAAATTATTCGGATTGTATAATTTATTTCCCAAAACAAGTGCATTTAATAAATATTATGCCCAACATTTATCACCAATTGAAACAGGTAAAGTAGCTATTCTAGTTGGGGCTTTTATGGTTTTAAAACGGGAATTGTATAATGAAATAGGCGGTTTTGATGAAAGGTATTTTATGTATGGCGAAGATGTTGATTTGAGTTATATGGCGTTGTTGAAAGGCAAAAACAATTTCTATTTTCACGATACTACAGTAATTCATTATAAAGGAGAAAGCACTGTTAAAGATGGAACCTACATGAAGCGCTTTCAAAGGGCAATGCACTTTTTTTATAAAAAGCACTTCAATGGGTCAGTTTTCTTTGATATTTTTATGAAAGTAGGCATTGTACTGTTTTCAATTATTAAAATGTTCCAAGGAAAACAAAAGCTGAAAACGCTTCCGGATAGTTATGGTTTATTTACTAGTAGTGACCAATTGAATTCATTAAGGGAAAAACTGCAAAACCGATTAACATTGAAAGTAGAATCGGCCGAAATGGTCCAATTAGCAACCAATAAAAAGATAGAATTCATCATAGATTTGGAAACAATCACGTTTAAACAAGCTATTAATATAATAGAAGAATACCATAAACCCAATCATACTTTTAAATTATGGGTTCCAAAAACTGATTTTATCATTGGAAGTAACAGCAGTAATGATAGGGGAGAAGTGATACTCTTGAATGAATTTAACAAGTAGAAAAATTCGTCTAAATTTATATAATTCTTATAAAAACTAAAAAATAATAGTATTTTTGCAAATAGAAATTAAAAATCACCTTTAAGGCTAACAATATGGCAAGATTTGAATTGAAACTTCCTAAAATGGGAGAAAGTGTTGCAGAAGCAACTATTACCAATTGGCTAAAACAAGTTGGAGACAAAATTGAAGCCGATGAAGCAGTGTTGGAAATAGCTACCGACAAAGTAGATAGTGAAGTGCCAAGCGAAGTTTCAGGGGTTTTAGTAGAACAACTTTTTGGTAAAGACGATTTGGTTCAAGTAGGACAAACGATAGCAATTATAGAAACCGAAGGAAGTGCAACTGTTGATGTAGCCATGCCAGTTGCTGTAGCACAAGCGGCTGCCGTGATTGAAAAAACGGTTGAGGCAGTCAAAGAAGATTTAGCCACTCCAGCAGATTTTTCAGCTTCTGACAAGTTCTTCTCACCTTTAGTAAAAAATATTGCAAAACAAGAAAACGTTTCTGTAACAGAATTGGAAGGTATTTCAGGTACTGGAAAAGACAATAGAGTGACTAAAGAAGATATTTTGAAATTTGTTGAAAGTCGCAAGTCGCAAATCGCAACCCCAAAACCGATTGCTCAAACTGCACAACCTGCAATGATAACTCCAAAAACATCAACTTCAGCCGTACCAGTTTCTGTAAATGGAGGCGACGAAATTGTAGAAATGGACCGAATGCGCAAGTTGATTTCAGGTTATATGGTAGCTTCTGTACAAACATCGGCTCACGTACAGTCGTTTATTGAAGTCGATGTAACTAACATTGTGAAATGGCGTGATAAAGTAAAAACAGCTTTCGAAAAACGCGAAGGCGAGAAGTTGACTTTTACTCCTATATTCATGGAAGCGGTTGCTAAAGCGTTGAAAGACTTCCCAGGAATGAACATCTCTGTTGATGGTGATTATATTATTAAGAAGAAAAACATCAATCTAGGTATGGCAGCCGCCTTGCCTAACGGAAATTTAATTGTACCGGTGATTAAAAATGCCGATCAACTGAACTTAGTTGGAATGGCAAAAGCGGTGAATGATTTAGGTAATAGAGCCAAATTAGGCAAATTGAAACCAGACGATACGCAAGGCGGAACTTACACCGTTACTAATGTGGGTACTTTCGGCAGTGTTTTCGGAACGCCAATTATTAATCAACCACAAGTGGGGATTTTAGCGCTGGGTGCTATTCGAAAAGTACCAGCTGTAATCGAAACTCCAGAAGGTGATTTTATAGGTATTCGTCAAAAAATGTTTTTGTCTCACAGTTATGACCACCGTGTTGTTGACGGAGCATTAGGCGGAAGCTTCGTGAAACGAGTAGCGGATTATTTAGAAGCCTTTGATGCAAATCGGGATTTTTAGATAGCGATTTTAATTATAATAAGTAGTAGTTAAACAGAAACGACTCAATGGTTAAAACCACTGAGCCGTTTTTTTTGCTTTTATTTCTATTACTTTTTACGTTGGGGAACGTGTCGTACATAAAATAATTGTCGTGTTTATTACCAATACAATCTCCATAATTACTATCAAAATTACATAATACAATACTAAATTATACAATTCTTTTAACTATTTACCCCAAATTCGACCCGTATCCACTCCGGTATGGCAGTTGTTGCAAGCACCAGCTTCAATTGGAGAATTCATGTATTGCGTTGTAGTTGCCCCAGTTACTGCGGGATATAAACCTCCAGCAAAATCAATATTCCCATTGGTAAAAAAATTGCCAAGTGCATCTACTGTTAAAGTATATTTTAAGGTACCCGTGCCGTCCGGTCCTGTAAATAGTTTTATTACCGAATAGGGATATAATGTGGTTTGGTCTTCTTTATAGACCGTTCCTGCAATGCTAAAGGCACTTTCGCCGGAACCTCCAGGATAGTGACAAGACATACAATTTTTCCCCATATTATGGCTTTGTCCTTCATTTTCACCTTCTGAGGGGGAGCAAGCAGTTGCTAATCGAACTAGGGCAAGTAATAAGATAATTTTAGGTAATTTCATTTGATTTGTATTTAAAGTTATAATTTCTTTTCTTGTTTTTCAAGTTTAATTTGTCCAAACCCGACTTCTATTTGTGCCATCATGGCAACTGTTGCATTCGCCTGTTGTTACTGGTGATGACATGTAATTGGAAGACGTCGTTCCAGTAGCAACCGGATATAATCCAGCTGAAAAATCAATATTAGCTGCCGTATAAAAATTCCCTTTGGCATCAGCGGTTAGTGTATATTTTAGCACCCCAGTTCCGTCAGGCCCTGTGTAAAACTTAATAGTAGCAGTTGTATTTGCGGTTACTAAATCTTCTTTATAGACTGTTCCTCCAATTTTCCATAATTTTTCCGCTCCTGAGCCACCTGGAATATGGCAATCCATACAGTTTTGACCTGCATTATGACTTTCATTACTTCCTGATTGACTTTCGTTGTTGTTGTCTTCGTTTTCTCCTTCGCCATTGTTGTTAGCATTTGTGTTAACTGCTTGATAAGCATCTTTTGTAGTACAAGATTGTAAAGTAATTATTGTTAATAATGCAAAGCAAAATACAAGGCTACTTAATGTAAATTTCGATTGATTTTCTTTAGTTTTCATTTAGCTTTCGGTTTTTGGTTTTTAATTAATTTTAATTGCACTCCTAAATATGGGTTATGCATTTAAAACAATTGCTTTAAAAATTACCCTACCTTTATTTTAAAAATACTACTTAAACCTTTGTTTCTGTTTTGTTTAAAGGCCAGTTGTCTATATACTTTTGCATACAGTGTGAACAGATTGTGAAGAGACGAATTTGTAATTACAGTTGCAATGTTGTGTTTTTTTATTTCATGGCGCTTTGAAAACGTTCACTATATTATTTCTTCTTCAAAATAACTAAAGGAAAAAATAGTTTAATGAAATACTTTTTATTTTAAGACTATCCTTAAGTAGCGTATGTGAAATAATGTCGTTTTTTATGACCTATGCAATCCCTGCAATTACTATCGATTTTACTGTAAACAATCTGACATTATTCAATTCACTTAACTTAATTTGTACCAATGTTTTATTCTTAGTCAAAGATTAAATAGATTTCCACCCATTATAAAATTAAAACAGTAGAAAAATCCGTGATAATCCATGAAATCTTTGGCAGGTTTTTCTTTTTGTACTAGAAATGGACAGTCCTATTTTATTTTGTAAATTCTAATTTCTTTTTTTTGTTTTGTAATTGCGTTAATGACAATGCTTTAGGTTCTTTTAAGTTGTCTTTTCGCCTAAAAGTATTGCCTAGTGAGTAGGGTATTTTCTGTTAGGATTGTTTTAGTAGGAGAATACATGGATTAGACATCGCTTTTTTTGTTATCTTCGAGGTGTATATAATAGAAAATAAAGTGTGAATTAACGGAAGAACAAATTGTTTTTTTTACATTTGTTTAACTATTAGATGTATGTAGAAATGAATTATAAACCAATTAATATTTAATCAAATGAGCAAAAAAGCCAAAATAATACTAGCTTCATTAATAGCTATTGCACTAATAGCTTTTGCTGCCATCAATTATGTTTTTCATGGTGGAGCCAGAGATTTATCATCAGAAGAAACCGCTTTTACCGTATCATCTACAGCCTTAACTGCTGAATTCACAGCCAATTTAGCGGCTTCCAATAAAAAATATTTAGAAAAAGCGGTTGCCATAACTGGAATTGTTACCGAAGTTGCAGCCAATCAAGTCATTGTTGACAATACAGTAATTTGTTCCTTGAAAACACCTGATGCTTCTATCAAAAAAGACCAGAACGTAACCATTAAAGGACGATTAGTTGGGTATGATGATTTAATGGGTGAAATTAAGTTAGACCAATGTTTTATAATTAAAAATTAAATTAAAATGAAAATGAAAAGTTTTTTAACCTTCGCGCTCGTCTTCTTTGCAATTGGGTTTGCATCCGCACAAGACGATTTAATGAATGAATTGAATGCTACAAAAGCGGGTGTCAAACAAGTGGAAATGGCTGCTTTTAAAGGAGTTCAGATTTGCAACATGCAATCAACTAAATTGCCAGTTAAAGGCGAAATCTACTTCTTGGTAACACACCGTTTTGGTGATTTGCAAAAAGGAAATGAAAATTTCTTTGGTTTGGATAATGCGTTAACAAGAATTGGAGGGATTTATGGTGTTACCAATTGGTTGGCATTGGGTGCGTCTCGACACACTTACAACAAAACCTATGAACTTTCAGCTAAAATCAAATTGGCTGACCAAGTAGTTGACGGATTTCCTTTTACCATTGTGGAATTCAATTCGATGGACATTAATAGTAGTCTTAAATCGGCTATTGACCCAGAGTTAAAATTCACGAACCGAATGGCATATACTTCGCAATTGCTTATTTCCAGAAAATTCTCAGAATCTTTCTCTTTGCAATTGACGCCTATTTTTGTACATAAAAATCTTTATGAGCCTGAAATTGAAAGAAAAGATCAGTTCTTAATGGGTGCTGGTGGACGCTATAAAATTTCTAAAAGAATTAGCTTCAATGTAGATTATGCTGCCCGTGCTGCTGCTTCTGATCACGATTATTACATCAATCCATTAACCGTTGGAATTGATATTGAAACTGGTGGACACGTTTTTCAAATGGTCTTATCTAACAGTCAAATTATGAACGATGTAGCGTATTATACTAATACAGTTGGACGTTCTAACGGTGGCGGAATTTTCTTTGGGTTTAACATGTATAGAGTATTTTAATTATGAAAAAGTTTAAATTATTATTAGGGATTGTATTAGTAGGGATAGCAATATCATGTCAATCTAATACCTATGATGAAATTGGTGGATTTGTAGCGGTGCCATCTTATGCTAAAAACATCAAACCAATTTTCGATAGTCAATGTACGACTTGTCATTACCAAGGGAATACCTCACAAGGGGGTTACATAGAAATATTTGACTATGCCACCACAAGAGAGAGTGTTGAATTTGGAAGAACATTGAGAGATGTCGATACCATTCACACCATGCCGAAATCGGCAGCTCCTTTGACCAAAGCTAAAATTAAGTTATTGTACGCTTGGAAAGACACAGGATATCAACCATAAAATCTAACAAACATGAAAAAAATAATTGCAGTATTCGTATGCGTTTTAATAGGAAACGCACTTTTTGCACAAAAATTAGTAACCCGTAATGGCGAAATCAAATTTGATGCTTCCATGCCTAATTTAGTAGAGATAGCCGGTACAAACGGTAAAGTTTCTTCTATTTTTGAACAAACAACAGGTCGTTTAGTAGCTTTGGCTAAAGTAATTGAGTTCAAATTCAAATCCCCATTGATGGAAGAACATTTTAATGAGAACTACATGGAATCATCTAAGTTCACTGATGCTAAATTCGATGGAAAGCTTATTAATTTTGATGCCACTAAGCTAACAAATACAAAAACGGCTTATGATATTGACGGTAATTTAACCATTCACGGAGTTACCAAAAAAGTAAAAACCAAAGTGTATTTAATGCTTGTTGGTGGTAAAGTGACCGCTTCTGGAAACTTTACTGTTCATGCACAGGATTATGGTATAGAAATACCAAGTCTAGTAAAAGAAAAATTTGCAGAACAAATTAAAGTGGCTTTCAATTTTTCGTATGAAGTAAAATAATTTCCCCCAATAGCTTTTTTAGAAACTCCAAATTTATATTTGGAGTTTTTTTTATCCCATTTCATATTAGAGCTAGCACAAACCATAAATAATCCTTTTTTCTTTTATAATTTCAGAATTTGGGTCAATATTGACTATAAGAATTCTACTTCATAAACACTTTTTCAAAACACGGAATTAAATTATATCCAAGTTTAACTATTTTCCTATCTATCAATTACACTTGTTTGCAAGCCATTAACTACTTAACTTTGAACTATGCTTAATGTTGAAAATATGGAGTATAATACTACCAGAAACCAT
>CAIRNC010000563.1 GCA_903879875.1 uncultured Bacteroidota bacterium | reverse complement strand
TTTTATTAGTGGTATTTATTGGACATTTGAGTTACGTTACTTTCTTGAGTGGCGGAAATACTGGAAATTGCGGCTGTTTTGGTGAACTTTTTCCAATGACTCCGATACAAGCAATTATGAAAAACATTGTTGCTGTCGGTCTTCTTGGTTATTTATATTATTTGTTGCCAAAAAATAGTCCAAACGGAAACTTTTGGATACTAACAACAGTACTTTTTGCTACCATTTTAGGCATTTATATGATGGCTCCAATTCAGCCTGTTGTAGAAGAGTCACAGTTTGAAACTACAACATTCGTTCCTGAAGAAACTACAGTACCTAATGTGGATACCGTTATAACTGCAACGCCAAAAACGGTTGTTGATACTGTTAAGAAAGCAGTAATCCCAAACAAAACCGTTGCTGTTGCTATTGACGAACCGCTAAAACACAAGTCGGGCTACGGAATTTATTATTCTAAAATTGATTCTGGTAAAAAAGTGCTTTGCTTTTTTGTTCCTGGATGTGAACATTGCCGAGTGGCAGCGAAAGAGTTGACGGAAATGAAACAAAAAGACAAAAATTTTCCTGAAATTGATATTGTTTTTATGAATGAAGAAGCCGATTTGATTCCTGAATTTTTCAAATTTGCAGGAGCAGAATATCCGTATAAAATAATTGAAATTATACCTTTTTGGAAAGCGTTGGGTACAGGAAGAGATACACCTGGCGTGAAATACCTTTGGAATGGCAATGAAATCAAATACTATGACGGAATTAAAGACAATAAATTCAATCCAATGGATTTTCAAGCTTTGATAAAAAAACCATTTTCTGAATTAAAAAAATAGTTTGATTTGTGAACCAAAGGTTCCAATTTCTAGTAAAAGCCGAAATAACAAAATGTATAGTAAAGAAGAAGCTCAAAAATTAAAACGAGAATTCTGGGTTGCATTTGCAGACAAATATCCTAGAAAATGGCTGTTATATGACACCAAAATAAAAGATTTTTCGTTTAAATTTTATGTTGACAATAAAAAAGCACAAGTTTTAATTGACATCGAACAGAGAAACGAAGAAACTCGAAAAATCTATTTTGAAAAAATAGAATCGCTTAGAACAATATTAGAAACGGACTATATCAAAGATCTTGTTTTTGATAAGAATTTCACCATTGAAAGTGGCAAAACCATCAGTCGGATTTGGGTAGAACAATTGAATGTTAGTGTCAGCAATCGAAACTATTGGGACATTATATTTGATTTTTTTGAAGAAAATATGGACAAACTGGAACGCTTTTTTTATGAATACCAAGACTACATTCGAGATATGGAAATCAATACTTAATTCCGCACAATAGCTTTAAAAAAGGCTTTCGTTTTCGTTGATATTTTATGCTATATTTGCCACGCTATGTTAAAAACAATAAATATACTTAATAAAAGAGCCCGTTTTGATTATGAAATAATTGAAACCTTTACGGCTGGAATTGTTTTGGCTGGAACAGAAATAAAATCAATCCGCCTAGGGAAAGCCAACATTACCGAAAGCTTCTGTGAATTTAGCAACAACGAACTTTTTGCCATCAATACCTATATTGAAGAATATTCCTTTGGCAATCAATTCAATCACAAAGCACGAAGTGAAAGAAAACTGCTGCTCAATAGAAGAGAGTTAAAAAGTTTAGCCAAAAGTGTTCAAGCCAAAGGACTCACTATTGTTCCTTTAAAATTACACACCAACGAAAAAGGGCTTGCTAAATTAGACATCGGTTTGTGCCGTGGTAAAAAAACCTACGACAAACGCGAATCGTTAAAAGAACAAGATACCAAAAGAGATATCGACAGGATTAAAAAATCGTTTTAATGCTAAAGTATTAAACTGCCAGCAAACCAAATGCAATTATAGGCACACTGATAAAACGGATTGAGCCGATTTTTACTGATTCTTAAAATAAAATATAACTATCCTTAACTTTTACCTGTGCTACATTTTTGGCGACAGATTTCATGGATTCTCACGGATTTTAGAAATAAAAGGGAAAAAAATCTGTTTTCATCGGTTTAAATCTGTGTCATCCGTGGCCCAATCTTTTTTACAACCAAAAATACAACAAAGCTACCTGAGGAAGCACGCCAATAAAAGCACCCATAAGCAATTCTTTATTAGTATGTGCTTTCATTTCGAGTCGGGATGTAGCCACCAATCCGTTGCAGACGAGCAGCAGCACAATAAAATAGACCATGCGTATTTGAAAATGCAAACTTATTGCCATACTAAATACAACAAAAGCCGTGCTTCCAATCATGTGCAAACTGGCTTTGTATCCCGCATAAACAAAGATAAGCGCCAAAACCGTGCTGATTAAACTTCCTAAAAAGAAATAATACAATTCAGGGTAATTTTCTAATGTGATGCTTTTTTTAACCAACAAAAAAAGCAAAATAGCATGAATGCATAATGGAATTTTCCGTTGCGCTCTATTGGCCATCATCAGC
>CAIRNC010000562.1 GCA_903879875.1 uncultured Bacteroidota bacterium | reverse complement strand
TTACCAACAAAAAATGTAATCTTTGTAGTGCAGTAAGGCATTGATAAGCAATGTACTTAGCATTTAATTATTGTTTAATTTTTAATACGTAAAAAAATGAGTATTAAGTTTAAAACGCAGCCGAGAAAAAACCCTCAGGACATGGCTGCCCCTGACAAGTTCTATGCTGCTGCTATAGGCAACGGCGAAACCGATATGGAGTCTCTCGCAGAGATGATTGCCTATCAAAGTACATTAACCGATACCGATTGTTATGCGGTGCTTAGATCGTTGGAACACAACATCTTTAACGAGCTCAAGCAAGGTCGTATCGTAAAACTGGGAAGTTTAGGTAATTTCCAAGTGAGTATTAGTTCTGATGGTAAAGCAACTCCCGAAGAGTTGACGGCTGCCGATGTAACTAAAAGTCGTATTCTTTTCCGTCCTGGAAAAAAACTACGCCACTTACTGGCAAACTTAACCTTCCAAAAAGCCGGCTAGTAACCCGCCACATCTTCATGGTCAGATTTAGATGTTTGAAAGCCTCGAGGTTCCCGCCTCGGGGCTTTTTTTATGCTTTTTCACTTCAAAAAAACGCTCATTTCGTCCTGATGACACTTTTGGTTCGTCCTGATGAACCGAATGAAGCGTCCTGATGAACCAAAAGTACGGTCAAGACCAACAGAAAGACCACACCTGATAGTCAAAAAAACACTTCTTTATGCCATTTTCAGCTTCAAAAAACCAAAATAGTGGTGTTGTTAGCATAGATTTATAGCCAAAACGCCCGTCTTTTACCGATAAAAACGCACTTTTTAAACCCAAAAAAGACACTTTTGGGCATAAAAAAAGCTCAAAAATAGCGGCTAGTAACCCGTCTTCTTGAGCCAATTTAGTTGTTCGAAAGCCTCGAATAGTTCCCGCTATTCGTATCGAATTAGGTTGTAAATATAACTATTTAAGCAATTGGTACGGCAATGTTGTGTATAATTTTAAAATCCCTTTGTACATGCGCTTTTACAATACTTTAGCTGTTGATAACTGCTTTACGATTGTAGAAAATTAGGGTACAAATTAGCGTTGATTTTTAACTTCTGTACTATTTTTAAAGCTGTAGATTATATATTATGACTGTCCGTTACTAATACCAAAAGAAAAACTTGCAACAGATTTCACCCATTTCACCCATTTTTTCACAGTTTTAATTCTAAAATCAGTGAGAATCCTTGAAATCTGTGGCTAAAAATAAAATATTGGTACAAGTTAAGGATAGTCATATTATATAAAGTACCATTAGTTCTAAAATAAAATTGCGAAAGTCAGATAAAATTGCTACGTTTGAAACATACGTTTTATAACCTCATTACTGCCCATATGACCCTTTTGCAATACATCGAAAAAATAAATACCCTATACAAAACAGGTAACGCCAGAGAACATTCTTATCGTGGCGACCTTCAAAACCTCATCATGGCAATTTTGCCAGACGTTCTGGTAACGAATGAACCGGCTAGAGTGGATTGTGGTGCTCCTGATTATGTGCTGACCCGAAAGGATGTCCCGATTGGCTATATTGAAGCTAAAGACATTGGAATTGATTTAGGGAGCAAAACCCTAAAAGAACAGTTTGACCGATACAAGTCAGGACTATCCAATTTAATTTTTACCGATTATTTAGACTTTCATTTTTATAAAGACGGTGAGTTTGTAACCAAAATTGCCATTGCAAAAATGGAGAACAATTCCATTGTACCTATCCCAGAAAGTTTTAATCAGTTCTCCGAACTAATCAAAAATTTTGCATTAACCGTTTCTCAAACCATTAAATCACCAACCGCTTTGGCTCGTATGATGGCAGGAAAAGCAAAATTGATGGCTGACGTTATTGAAAAATCGTTGAATCATGACGACCAAGAAGGGAAACGCTCCCAAATAAAATCGCAAATGCTTTCGTTTCAACAAATGTTGATTCACGACATTGATAATAAAGCCTTTGCCGACATTTATTCGCAAACCATTGCTTATGGCATGTTTGCGGCGCGATACCACGACCCCACTTTGCCGACTTTCTCTCGTATGGAAGCGGCAGAGTTAATCCCTAAAAGCAATCCGTTTTTAAGAAAATTGTTTCAAGACATTGCAGGTTTTGACCTCGACACGCGTTTAACATGGATAGTGGACGAATTGGTGATTATTTTCTTAGCGTCTGATGTGGCACAAATCATGCGTAATTTCGGCAAAAGCACCAAGCAAGAAGACCCCGTTGTGCACTTTTACGAAACCTTTCTAGGCGAATACAATCCGGCTTTGCGAAAAGCACGTGGGGTTTGGTACACCCCGCAACCTGTAGTTAATTTTATAGTGCGTGCCGTTGACGATATACTGAAAACCGAATTCAATTTGCCGCAAGGATTAGCCGATACCAGCAAAATAAAAATCAAACAAAATGTACAAACCAACAAGGGGCTTAAGCCCCTTGCGGAAAGAGAAGTACACAAAGTACAAATATTAGACCCTGCCACGGGAACAGGCACCTTTTTAGCGGAGGTCATCAAGCACATTTACAAAAAGTTTGAAGGGCAACAAGGCATTTGGAGCAAGTACGTAACCAACGACCTCATTCCTCGATTGAACGGCTTTGAATTACTCATGGCGAGTTATGCCATGGCGCACCTCAAAATGGATATGCTACTCACCGAAACAGGCTATAAACCAACAGACGACCAACGTTTTCGTATTTTCTTAACCAACTCACTTGAAGAAGCACACCCCGACACCGCAACCCTTTTTAGTTCTTGGCTGAGTGATGAAGCCGACCAAGCTAATGCTATAAAACGGGATGCACCAGTAATGGTGGTAATTGGAAATCCTCCTTACAGCGTGAGCAGTACCAACAAAAGTAAATGGATTGAGGGATTGACTTCCGATTATAAAAAAGATATGAAAGAGCGGAATATCCAACCTCTTTCTGACGATTACATAAAATTTATACGATTTGGTCAACATTTTATTGATAAAAATGGAGGGGGAGTTTTAGCCTATATTTCTAATAATAGCTTTATAGATGGCATTATTCACCGCCAAATGCGAAAACATTTATTAGAAAGTTTCGACAAAATTTATATTCTCGATTTGCATGGTAATTCAAAGAAAAAAGAAGTTTGTCCTGATGGTTCACCCGACCAAAATGTATTCGATATTATGCAGGGTGTTTCAATTAATATATTTGTTAAAACTGGTGAAAAGAAGAAAGATGAACTAGGGCAAATACTACATTTTGATTTACAAGGGAAAAGAGATTTTAAATATGAATTCCTAAATGACAATTCATTAAATTCATTGAATTGGAACAAATTAGATTATTCAAAACCAAATTATTTTTATGTTAATAAAAATTTTGATGGTGAGAAAAAATATGCAGGTGGCTTTTCTACTAATGAGTTATTTATTATTGGGTCAAGTGGAATAAAAACGGAAAGAGATTCTTTAACTATTCAATTTTCAGAAAAAGAATTGATAAATATAACTGATGAATTGCAGGAAACAGACACCGAGGGATTTAGAAAGAAACATCTTTTAAAAATTGATGGTAGAGATTGGAAATTACAAAATGCAAAAGATGATTTAAGTAACGTGAATAAAACCTTGGCTAAAATTCATTACCGTCCTTTTGATTTTAGATATACCTTTTATACAGGAAAAACAAAAGGTTTTCACGCTTATCCTAGAAAAGAAGTAAGTGATTGTATTATTGGCAAAAAAAATTATGGCATTATTAATTTAAGACAAAATAACATTGGGGAAGAATATGTTATTTTGATTACGAATTTAATGACTGAAAAAGGGTCATTAGTATGCGGAAATTATTTCATTAATCCATTATATATTTATCCAGAAAGTGACATTCAACAAAACGTATTTGAAACAAATGAACGTGTTCCAAATTTAAACAATGAAATCGTCAATGAAATCGTCAAGAGCTTGGGTTTAAACTTCACTAATGAAAAAGAAGAAACACCCAACACTTTTGCTCCGATTGATTTGTTGGATTATATCTATGCGGTGCTTCATTCACCTAGTTATAGAGAGCAATACAAGGAGTTTTTAAAGATCGATTTTCCTCGTGTGCCGTATCCGCAGGATCAAGCCACTTTTTGGCAATTGGTTAAACTAGGTGGTGCATTACGCCAAATACATTTGCTAGAAAGTCCCATTGTAGAAAAATACATCACACAATATCCCGAAGATGGCGATAATGTGGTAAGGAAACCACGATTAGACCTGACAGGTTTTGAAAACCTGTCAGGTATAGGCAACGTTTACATTAACGAAACGCAATACTTTGCCAACGTTCCCGAAGTGGCTTGGAACTTTTACATCGGAGGCTACCAACCCTGCCAAAAATGGCTAAAAGACCGAAAAGACCGTGAACTAAGCTATGAAGATATTTTGCACTACCAAAAAATTGTGGTCGCTCTGAGCGAGACAGATCGAATTATGAAGGAGATAGATAAAATAGAAATATAAGCAAATATGGCAGACAATGATAATACTGTAATGTTTCAGGATTTTGACAGAATTGAAAAATTCAAAGATGAAGTTATTAAGCCAACCTTTCCAAATGTTCGATTTGAATCTAGAATGATGATAACATCTCCTGGAGAATCTGCAACGAGTTTTAAAGGTAAATTATCACCTATATATCTTTTTAAAGACACTAATTATGAATATAAAGGAGACGGTAAATTTCTTCATTATACTTCTTTATTCGGAATAAAAGCAATTCTTGAAACTGGATTTTTAAGAATGTCTGAATTTGGTAACCTAGAAGATAAAGAAGAGCTATTATATAGTTTGCGTATTTTTGAAAATAACGCTCTATTTCATTATGATGAAAATAAACTAAAGCATCTAAAGGAAAATATATTTTGTCTTTCAGCTTGTCAATCAAACGAAAAAACAAAGCGAGATTCTTTTATGTGGCATGTTTATGGAGATAGAGGCAAAGGCGTTCTTATTGAGTTTGAATTAACAAAAAAAGACCCTAAAAAATTTCTGTTAGGAAAAGTGCAATACGGGATTGAATCATTAAAACCATTAAAAGACTTAAAAATAAGAGTTGAAAAATTTGCAGAAGAGGAACAAAGTATCTTACCCAATAATTTTAGCGAGTTCCTTATGGAAATGCAATCATTTCATAAATCTAAACGATACGAAGCAGAAAAAGAAGTTAGATTGTTTTTGAAAGTAGAAAGAGAACAATATGAAGAACATAAACTTGAATCTATCTATAGAGATATAAACTCAAATCAGGAAGTTAAAAATTTCAATAAATTGTTCTTAAAAGGAAGGCATCCATTTTTAGATTTTAAATATCCCCTTTCCGATGAAGTAGATGCTGTTTTTAATGAGTTTCCACAAATTGAGATAAAAAATATTATATTAGGATTTAATATTTCAATAGAAAACAAAATTGATTTAGACGCTTTCTTATGTGCGTTAAAAAGAGAATTCAAATATGATTTTAAAATATCTCAAATGAACAATG
>CAIRNC010000561.1 GCA_903879875.1 uncultured Bacteroidota bacterium | reverse complement strand
GGCCTTTTGAGAAGAGAATTTTACCTAGGAAAAAATCTTGCTTGTTATAGTTATGTAAATTTAAGCATTTTCTACTTCAAGAAGACTTATAATTTGCTCGGCTAATTCAGTTCCAATTCTATCTTGAGCTTCTTCAGTTGCAGCACCAATATGCGGTGTTAAAGAAATTTTCGGATGCATTAGAATTTTAATTTCTGGGGAAGGTTCATTTTCATAAACATCAAGTCCAGCAAATAGTACTTTATTATTTTCTAAAGCTGCTATCAACGCAACTTCATCAACAACGCCTCCACGGGCACAATTTACAATTCCTACATGATCTTTCATTGCCTTAAATTCGGCTTCTCCAATTACATATCCATCCTGAGCAGGCACGTGAAGTGTAATGAAGTCAGCTTCTTTTAGCAGGCTATCCATAGATTCCGTTTTGATTTCAAAAGTTACAAATTGTCCATCATAGAAATCTACTCGAATGTCAGCTTTTTCCATAAATTTATCTGTAGCAATAACTTTCATTCCGAGACCTAATGCCATTTTAGCAACGGCTTGTCCAATTCTACCAAAACCAATAATTCCAATGGTTTTTCCTCTCAGTTCGATTCCTTCGGCATACGCTTTTTTTAATCCATCAAAATTGGAATCCCCTTCTAAAGGCATATTTCTATTGGCATCATGCAAAAAACGAACTCCAGAAAATAAATGGGCAAAAACCAATTCAGCCACACTTTCAGAAGAAGATGCAGGAGTGTTTATAACGTGTTTTCCGTTGGCTCTAGCATATTCTACATCAATATTATCCATTCCAACACCGCCACGACCTATTATTCTAAGACTTGGACAATTGTCAATAATATCTTTACGTACTTTGGTTGCGCTTCGAACCAAAAGCACTGTTACATTATTAGCGTTTATAAAATGAGCCACTTGCTCTTGCGCCACTTTAGTTGTAATAACTTCAAAACCACCTTTTTCCAAAGCTTTTATTCCGCTTTTAGAAATTCCATCGTTGGCTAATACTTTCATATTTGTAAAATTTATTATTTGTGATTTACTTTTAAGTAAATAGGATTTTAGAAATTCATTTTTGCTACTTTATCTTCAAAATCTTGCATTACATCAACCAAAACCTGAACGCTTTCAATAGGTAATGCATTGTACATTGAGGCACGATAACCTCCAACAGAACGATGCCCTGGCAAACCAGATATTCCAGCTTCTTTCCATAAGGTATCAAATATTGGTGCATGAGCTTCGTTTTTCAACAAGAAAGTAGCATTCATATTACTTCTGTCTTCAACATTTGCAGCGCCTTTAAAATAAGGATTTCTATCAATTTCGGAGTAAAGTAAAGCTGCTTTAGCATTATTTAGTTTTTCGATAGCAGCAATTCCACCTAAATTTTTCAACCATTGTAAGGTTAAAAGCGAAGCATAAACCGGGAATACAGGTGGAGTATTATACATACTCTCTGCTTTAATATGTTTTTGATAGTCTAAAATGCTAGGAATATCTCGACCCGTTTTTCCAAGAATTTCTTCTTTAATAATTACTAAAGTCGTTCCGGCAGGGCCCATGTTTTTTTGTGCTCCAGCATAAATAATATCGAACTTTGAGAAATCCAAAACTCTCGAAAAAATATCCGAACTCATATCGCAAACTATTGGCATATTTAAAGTTGGAAACGTTCTCATTTGTGTTCCGAAAATAGTGTTATTGCTGGTGCAGTGAAAATAATTTGCATCAGAGGGAACAACATAATCCTTTGGAATGTGATTATAATTTTGTTCTTTTGAAGAAGCAACAACAAGTGTTTCTCCGAAGAATTTTGCTTCTTTTATCGCAGCACTAGCCCATGTTCCAGTATCTAAATATGCCGCTTTTCCATTGGTTTGCATTAAATTGTAAGGAACCATTAGAAACTCTAAACTCGCGCCACCACTCAAAAAAAGCGCTTGATAGCCTTTCCCAGTTAATCCTAATAGGTCTAAAGCTAAAGCTTGCGCTTCATCCATAACAGCAACAAAATCTTTGCTTCTATGTGATATT
>CAIRNC010000560.1 GCA_903879875.1 uncultured Bacteroidota bacterium | reverse complement strand
TTTTACTGACCTATACTGAAGGATACAAACTCCTTGGTTGGTATTCGCTAATTGCAGGTGTTGTTTTAATAGCGATTTCTCCTTTTGTGAAAAAATTAATGCAAGAAGTGAAATAAATTTCCGATATTTCGGCATTATTTTTGAAAACAGAGTTAAAACCAATTATTATAAAATCAATCCAATAAAAAAATGAAAAAAATAATTTTAATCTTATTCATCGTATTTTCAACCACTGCAATGCAAGCACAAGAATTAGATTGGCAAACAGACTTGAACAAAGCATCTGAAATGTCCATCAAAACCAAAAAACCTATTATGCTTTTCTTTACTGGAAGCGACTGGTGTGGTTGGTGTATTCGTTTGCAAAAAGAAGTGTTTTATTTACCAGAATTTGCAAAATGGGTAAAAGAAAATGTAATTTTGGTTGAATTGGATTTCCCAAGAAGAAAAGCATTATCTCCAGAATTACAAAAACAAAATGCAGAATTGCAACAAATGTTTAATGTAGAAGGCTATCCAACAGTTTGGTTTGTAACTCCAACTATGAAAGACGGAAAAGTAAGTTTAGGACAATTAGGAAAAACAGGCTACGTAGCTGGAGGCCCACAAGTTTGGATTGATGGAGCTAAAGCCATTTTGAAAAATAAAAAATAAAAATTTATTCCATTCTATAGAATCCCTTTTCGGCAGTGGCATGAAAAGGGATTTTTTGTTTCAAGCAAGTGGCCTTCCACAATTCGATATAGGATTTATAATTAGAGCCATCCGCAACGATTATTTTAGGTTTTATAGCCACCAAAAGTCGGTCTAAATTTAGTTTTGGTGATTGGGTAATTAATAAAACATCAGGAGAAATATCTTTTGGAAAAACACTTAAACTATCTATTACTAATACTTTATTTCCATTAAAATAGTGAACATTTTTAAGTGGCATTTTCTTTATGATTTTACTAAAATTCGCCACTAAATAGGTTTTAAGCGTCTGATTTGAAGCGGCATTTTTCAAAATACTGTCATTTCCAAATAGAGTGACCTTCTCCCCTATTCTTTCCGTGACAATTGTATTTTTTTTGGATTGAAAAACAATACTTTCTTCTTGTCTTTGATTGAAAAAATGAGTTGAAATACAAGTTGTTTGAAAAAGAATTATTGCTATTAATGCAACTGTCAATCGCTTGAAATTAGGTTGTTTTAGCCAAATAATTGCAGAAATAATCATCAAATACAAAGCAATCATCATCCAACGACTCAATGCAATATCATGGATAATAAATGCTTCAAAAGAAGCTATCCAATTGATAATTGTATTCAATAAATACACGCTCCATTCTAAAGCTTTCGCAGGAAGTTCAGGAACATAATTGAATGCAGCTAATAACATTACGAAAACGCCAAGCGCCATAATGATTCCCAAACCTGGGAGGATAACCAAATTCGTTACAAAAAACAAACCTGGAAATTGATGAAAATAATAAATACTCAGTGGAAAAGCTCCAATTTGCGCAGCAAATGAAACGGTAATAATATCCCAAAAATACTGAGTGAATTTGTATTTTGGAATCCAAATACTTGAAAATAAAGGTTGTACCCAAACAATGAAAAACAACGAGACATAGCTCAATTGAAACCCAACATCAAACAAAAAAGAAGGAGAAACAAACAATATCAGCAACATAGAAACCAATAAGGTGTGAAAAATGTTAGTTTCTCTTTTCAAAAACATGCCAGCGGCTACAAACGTAAACATGGTTACCGAACGCACAATCGAAGGTGATAAACCAGCAAGTATAGCAAAAGACCATAGCGAAATCAAAACCATTACAAAACGAATTACATTTCCAGTTTTTGTTTTAGGTAATCGTGTAAGTAAAAAATTAATGAAAAGCAATATAAATCCTACGTGTAATCCCGAAACGGATAAAACATGAACAGCTCCGGCATATTGATAATCTTGTAAAACTTCTTTAGAAATTTCTTGTTGCTGCCCTAAAATTAATGCATTTATAACATAAAGCTCTTGATTCCGAAAGTGATGCTTTTTAAGATTATTAATAATTCTATTTCTAAGTGTTGACGCATAAAACCAAATGTCTTTTTCTAAATATGAACTTACTTTTATATCAAACGGTTCTACATAGATTTGAGCTAATATCGATTTATTGGCTAAGTAATTCCCATAATCAAATTGATTGGGGTTTTTAGGTGGATTGGATTGGTAAATAGCGCATTCTACTCGTAAATTCGAACCTATTTCTAATTCGCTTTTAAGGTTGCTTTTTTCAATATTTACAAGTATTTTTCCTGAACACTCCTTATCATCCATTCGCTTTACAAGAGCAACATAACGGTCATTAAAAGAAGAGCTCTTTAATTTTTCTCGTAACGTTACTTCTAAAGTATGAACCTGAAACGGCGTTTTACAAAAATGAATGTAATTGTTTTTTTGAAAATAATTGGTATGAACAATCTGATTTGTACTTCCTGCAATGAAAGAAAGCAAATACACAGAAAGACCAAAATAGAATTTTTGAATAAAATTGCGTTGCGCTACAAAAAACGCAATACAAAACAACAAGAAAGAAAGAAATAATGCTGTAAAAACAAGATTAGGAGAAGGTTTTGCATAAAAAGCAATTACTATTCCTAGTATGAAAAAGAGGGAAATCCTTGCTAATGGAAATTGGAGCACTTTCATAAGGACTAAAGTACTCTATTTTATCAAAATAGTTCTTATTTATCTAAAACTTTATTTACTTGAACAAAAGTTCTTTTATAATAAGGCTCTTTCGTTGAAGATATTTTTACACCGCCACTTGTTGCAGAATGGATAAATTTTATTTCATCTTGTAAAACATCTACCACCATTCCAACATGACTTATTACACCACGACCTCTAGTTTTAAAGAAAATTAAATCCCCTTTTTGCGCACATTTAGGATCTCTTTTTTCACCAACTTTTGCCATTTCATGTGAGCTTCTTGGTAATTTTAAATCAAAAACATTGAAAACAGCAGTGACCATTCCTGAGCAATCCATACCTGATGTTGACGTTCCACCACCATGATATTTAACGCCTACAAACGACATTGCATTGTTGATTAACTGTAGTGCAAGATAATTTTCTTCTGGTGTAGTAACCAAATCGTCATCTTCTTTATCGTTGATAACTACTTTTTTTGGTTTTGCAATTGGCTTAACTAATTTTGAAGTTTTAGTTTCTTTTATTTTGTTATCAGTAACCACTTTAGTTGCATTAGGAATTTCAACTGCAACATCAATATTCTTGTTATCTTCAGAAACTGCTGGTTTTACAACGGCGGTTTCCGTAACACGTTTTTTAGTATCAGTAGTAACTACTTCCTTAATTACACGATTGTCAACTGGTTTTTGGTAAATTCCTTTCTTTTCAGCTTCTTTTTTGGATGTAATAATTTGAGAATATCCGAAAGAAGTGCTTACTATGAAAACGATAAGTAGGTAATGTATTGTCTTTTTAAATTCCATTATTGTATGCTTTGTTTATAGCAAAAAGCAAAGTTCGTGCCATTTTCAATATTTCAATAAAAACACATTCGTGTTATAAAAATATTGGGTTACAAAATTAACGAAAAATAAAGGAATTTTTGATAATGAAATGCTAAAATTTGTTAACAATTTTATTTTTAAATAGATTGTTAGAATAAATCAAACAGCTTAAATATTGAATGCCAGAATTATAACTGAATTTTCTTGACACTATTTTTTACTTATATTATCAACAATTAGCTTGGCCGTGTTGCTACTCGCTCCTACTCCTCCCAACAAAAGTTCTAAAGCATCATACTGAGCAATTAGATTTGCGCGATAATTGTTGTCTAAAATTTTTAAAAGCTCTTCTTTTACCGTTTTGGTTGTGCAATTTTCTTGAAGTAATTCTGTTACCACTTCCTTATCCATAATCAAATTGACTAATGAAATGTACTTTAATGTTACAATCCTTTTTGCAATTTGATAAGATGCCCAACTGCCTTTGTAACAAACAACTTCTGGGACTTTAAACAATGCCGCTTCTAACGTTGCCGTACCTGAAGTAACAAGGGCTGCGTGTGAAACGCTCAGCAAATCATACGTTTTATTGGCAACAAAACGAACATTTTCTGTTTTTAAAAAAGTTTCGTAAAAAGCATATTCCTGACTTGGAGCACCTGCAATAACAAATTGATAATCTGGAAAATCACTAACGACGCTAAGCATTACATCTAGTATTTTGGTGATTTCTTGTTTTCTGCTTCCAGGCAACAAAGCGATAATGGGTTTTTCGTCGAGATGATTTTCTTTTCTGAACACAGCATCTTCAATTGGTTTCCTATCATGAATAGCATCAATTAAAGGGTGTCCTACAAAAGTTACTGGGAAATTATGTTTGACTTCATAAAATTCTTTCTCAAAAGGTAAAATCACATACATGTTATCAAAATCACGCTTAATGGCATTGATTCTGTTTTCTTTCCAAGCCCAAATCTTAGGCGAAATATAGTAATTTGTTATTATTTGTTTCTGCTTTGCCCATTTGGCAATTCGCATATTAAATCCTGGATAATCAATAAAAATCATGGCGTCAGGATTGAAATCTTCAATATCTTTCTTGCAAAATTCAATGTTTTTGAGAATATTTTTTAAGTTTAAAACAACTTCAAGAAAACCCATAAAATCCAATTCTCTATAATGTTTTACTAACGTTCCTCCTACACTTTTCATCAAATCACCTCCCCAAAAACGGATTTCAGCCTTTGGATCTTCTTTGTAAAGTGCTTTCATTAAATTAGACCCGTGTAAATCTCCCGAAGCCTCTCCCGCAATAATATAATATTTCATTTTTGTTTTTTCTGTATAGTAACTCAATGAACAAATATAAAAAATAATACTTAAAACCATTATGTTTCGTTAGGGATTCCCTTTCTGACTTTCAAATTATATACTTTCTTATAAAATCCTTACTTTTGCCAAAATAATTTTCTCAACTTATATTGTTTATAGCATGCAACTGTACAACACATTAAGCGCAGAAGAGCGAGCCATCATGATTGATGATGCCGGAAAACAACGACTCACGTTGTCTTTCTATGCTTATGCGCAATTACAAAATCCGACGCAATTCAGAAATGAATTATTTCTAGCTTGGAATCCTCTCGACGTTTTAGGACGTATTTATGTTGCCAATGAAGGAATTAACGCCCAGTTATCACTTCCAGCAGATAATTTCTATGCTTTCAAAGATACTATCGAAAAATACGATTTTATGAAAGGCATTCGTCTGAATATTGCGGTAGAACAGGAGAATCA
>CAIRNC010000559.1 GCA_903879875.1 uncultured Bacteroidota bacterium | reverse complement strand
TCTAAAATAGGTAGATGTTGTAAGGTTGCCTATTGTTGTGCCTAAAAGTGTATTTGTTGTATTTATTATGTCGGTTGGTGAACTAAAATTTATATCTAACCCTTTTTGCCAACGCAGAACCGCACCCGTATTACCTGATAATAATAAATTCGATGGTGCTGTTCCATATCCGATAGTTTGATTCGAAGCTACCATACCGCCTACAGAAACCGTATTTACCAAAACAGTAACATAATTAGACGTAAGTACAGGTGAACAATTTCCGTTTTCTATTAAGGCTCTAAAATAAGTAGTTGTATTTAAATTTCCAATAACAGAACCTGTTAAAACATTAGTTGTATTTGCTATAGCGACTAAAGTAGAAAAGGAGGAATCTGTTGATTTTTGCCATTGTATCACATTACCAGTATTCCCCGATAAACTTAAATTTGAAGGTGAAGTTCCTGAACATATTGCTTGATTTCCTGAAATTGTTCCTCCTTCTGAGTTATCATAGATACTTATAAATACTACTGAAGAATTTACAATCGTACACCCATTATTCTGAATCAAAGCTCTAAAATATGTAGTGGTTGATAATGTACCTATAGTTGCACCTGCTAATGAATTGGTCGAATTTGAAATATCTGTTGGAGAGGTAAAGCCACTATTCGATGATTTTTGCCATTTTAATACATTCCCAACGTTGCCCGATAATGTTAAATCAGAAGGCAATGTCCCTAAACAAATGGATTGATTTGAAGCTATTGTCCCTCCAACTGATGGTGCACTTATTGACACAACTACATAATTTGAAAAACTACTTGCACAATTACCGCTTATCACTTCGGCTCTAAAATAAGTCGTTGTATTTAATTGTCCAATAGTAGAACCTAATAAAGTTGCCGATGTATTTGCAATATCGATAGGGGAACTAAATTCAGAATCTGATGATTTTTGCCATTTTACAATTGTACCGGTATAGCCCGATAAAGTCAAATCTGCTGGCGAAGTTCCCAAACAAATCGATTGATTACTAGATACATTTCCTCCTACTGATGCAGGTATTACTGTTATTTCTTGACTAATCCCACTAGTTGTGTTACAAGTTCCATCAATTCTTCTTACCCAATAAGTTGTTGTTAATGCAGGACTAACCATTAGTGAAGCTGCAGATTGACCAGAAATACTATTTAAACCAACGGTTGATCCTGTACCCCATTGATATACACCAATGGTACCCACACTACCTCCAGAAGCAGTAAGAATGGTGCTAGATCCTGGGCAAATACTTGTAGTTCCAGAAATGGTAGTGGGTGCAGTTGAAGTTGTAAAGGTGCCTAAATCAATTAAACTTAATGTCATACTTGATAAACCCATATCTTCCCTAACCCTTATTTCTATAGTAGAATTGCCGTCTAACGAATATGTTCCTATTGCGCCACTACAAATATTCGAACCCGCCCATTCTTCACAAGACCAAGCTAAAGTTCCATTTATATATACTTGAGTTGCATCGTCCCAATTGGATAAAGTAAGCGCGTATGTGCCACATGGAAATCCTTTTCGTTTGTGGACCATCGTGAAATTATCTAAATCTACAGGACAACCCGTCCATCCCGCAGATGCAGAAGGAGAAGCAGTGTTAGCCCAACTATTTGATCCTGATAATGTATTATCGCCCAAAGTATTTACAGTATAATAACCCGCATATACCGTGTTTATTAAAGTTATGTCTGCTCCATTAAATCCATATACATTCCATGTATTATCTCCGAATACCGCAGGATTTCCAGCTACAGGTAGGATTGAAACGGTTGTAGTTGCTGCTGCTGTATATTCACAAGGCATTCCTCCGTCGTAACGTCTAACCCAATAAGAAGTTGTAGCTAAAGGTGAAACTATAATAGAACTTCCTGTTTGTCCAGCAATAACATTGGAACCAATTGCACCCGAACCCCATTGAAAAAAGGAACCCGCAATTCCAGTTCCTCCATTTGCTGTAAGTGTAATACTTGTTCCTGCACAAATAGTTGCAGCACCAGAAATACTTGTTGGAGGTGTTGATGGATTTGAAACAGAAATTGTTTTAAAAACTGCATTAGTAATTGTGTTACAAGGCGCTGCGTCTTTTCTTCTAACCCAATAAGTAGTTGCAATAGTTGGATTTACAAAAATAGTAGCGTCTGTCTGACCAATAATAACGTTAGAACCAACAACATTTCCTGTGCCCCATTCATAAGCAATTCTTGTTCCTTCTTCCCCACCAGTTGCAGTTAGGGTTGTACCTGTACCAATACAGCTAACAGAAGCTCCTTCTATACTTGTTAAATCTGTGGAGGTTGAATTTACTGAAACTGTAACGGTTTTTCCTAAAGTAATTGTATTGCACATGGAAGTGTCTTTTCTTCTCACCCAATAAATAGTATTGAAACTAGGATTGACTAATATTGATGCTGTATTTTCGCCCAATATAACGTCATTCCCAATATTTGAACCTGTACCCCATTCATAGAATGCACCACTAGCTTCTATTCCGCCGGTTGCCGTTAATGTAGTACTTGAACCTATGCAAATCGTTGATATTCCGACCACAGAAGTTGGTGCTGTTGATATCTCTATAACTGTTATTTTAACAAAGTTGGATGTTACGCTATTCCCGCTTCCTGTTAATCCTATTGCTCTAAAATAAGTAGTTGCAGTTAAGTTACCAATATCAGTACCGGTCAATGTAGTTGTTGTATTTACTATATCTATTGGTGTAGTAAAATTGGAATCAGAAGCTTTTTGCCACTTAGATATGGTTGTTAAATTTGTCGATAATGATAATGCTGACGGAGATGTACCAAAACAAATAGTCTGATTTGATGAAAGTTCTGCCGTTATTGGAGTAACATCAAAAACAGCTGTTCCAGTTGCAGTTGCATCATTAGAATTAACAACAGATAAATCAACTCCTGTTCCATAACCCGAAATAGTAACTGTTTTGGTTAAAACACCTCCAATAAAATTTGCAGTTATTCCTCCTCCTTGAGTCAGTCCATTTGAACACGATAAAACTACTGTTCCTGTAAAATTTGTAAATACACTGCCCGTACAATTTGGACCAGTCATGGCAGTTATTCTAATGTCAAATCCACTTAATGATAATTGGGTTGTAATTGGGTTGCCATTAGTATCGGTGATGCAAAAGCTAACTGCTCCTTGAACAGTAACTGAATTTGACATATCGCTCGTATTGCCGTTCTCAGTATTTGTGGACGTTACCACAGAACCGCTGTGTAAATCTGTAGCACTTAACCCTGAAATAGTCCAATTTGAACCCGTTGTAGTTCCAATAATGTTTCCGTCGACATATACAGTAACTGTTCCTATACCGCCCGTTCCACTAATTGACGTCTGCTCTGCATAAATTGGACTATTCAGTACTGGCGGAGCCGTTGTTGTAACAATAGAAGTTATTGATGTGGTATTTGTCAATAAACTTCCATGACTGAAGTTTACCACTAAAAGTAAAAAACTAAGTATGAAAACAAACTCTTGCCTTATCCTCTTGTTTTTTACGATATAATTTGTTTTCGGCTTTGTACTAATTTTCATTGTCATTATATTTTTTTTATTTAACCTAAACTGAAAAAAAACGCTGTTTTTTTTCAGTAATATTCATTCTTAGTGCTTATTTTATCGATTCTAAAAAAAATTAACAATTAATTTTAATATAATTCAATAATTTGCCTTTTGAGGCTTATTATTATAGTTCTATAGATTACAAAGCTATAAAAAAAATAATTAATTTTAAACGACGAAAACACATTTTTTTACGTCAAAGCGTAAAATTAACACGTGTTTAACCAATATATTTTTTTATAAATTATTAGACAATTCTAATGTTCGTATTTTTAACTAATTAATACTTTTTACAATAGAAAAATTCAATATTTTTTCAATGTGTAAAATTCATGTTTTAAATCAACAAAAAACTACCTACTAATGGGTATTTTTGAATTATTTTGGATAAAAAATACCAAACTATATTGTTCTATTATTGAATTGTTTATGTTTATATTGTAAGAAAAAAATGCTTTTTTAAATTTAAGACCCATGAATTGGGAACATTAAAATGCAAAGCATATTATTCTTTTTTTTAACATCTAAAACAGCTCTTCCAAAAACTTAAAGCTAAGTATATTATACCCTTAGCAATCTGCAAAAGTATACATAATGATTTAACTATTTTGTTTCAAGTAACCAAATCAAGCATCAATCAATTCAGGTATTCTTAAAACATTTTAATTCATAATGAATGATTTATAAAAAATATCATACTGTTTTTTATATAAAACCGGTAATTTGATAAATTGTTTGATGATTTTACAAAAATGAATTTATCAACCCAACCTATTCAAGAGGATTGATTCAAAATTTAAATTTGTTTTTATTTGTGATGAATAAACTAAGATTGGACTTTACTTCTCTTATAAATCGGCACCGCCGAACAAGCTTCGCCATACATTATACTTTTGGCTTCAGGTTGTAAATATTGTACGGCTAAAATATAGGCGCTTTCTGGAACCGGTTTCTTAGAACAGCCTTTTATAATAACGGATTTATCTTTGTAATCCGAATAATCCAAATTTGGAAGGATGGATTGATATAAGGCAGTGTCTAAATCGGTTAAATCTCCAACCACAACTTTTTTTGCATAAGGAGAAAGATAAACGGTAATTAAAATAGTTGCCCAAGCAGGAAATATGGCTTGTGTCGAGCAAAAAATAGCTACATAATGATTTTGATATTGTGACCAATCCTGATTTTTTAAGGTTTCACGAAAGTCTTTTTCTTTTAATAAAAAGCCTTCAAAAAGCCATTTTGAAATGTCAATTTGCGAACGAATCCCTGTTGGATAATAATCTTCCAAATCAAAAACTTCGAGTGAACTATTGGCTACTTTATTTATTATTTCGTCCATTTGAAAAGTTTCAAGTTTGATGTTTCAAGTTCCAAGTTGAGCAACATGAAACTTTAAACAAATTTTACAGCATTCCCAATTCTAATTTGGCAACTTCGCTCATCAAATCCTTGCTCCATGGCGGATCAAATGTAATTTCAACTTCTACTGATTTTACATTTTCTATCGATTTTACTCGCTCTTCTACTTCTCTTGGCAAAGTTTCAGCCACAGGACAATTTGGTGATGTAAGGGTCATTAAGATTTTTACTTCAAAATCTTCACTTACCATTACGTCATAAATCAAACCCAATTCATATATATCCACAGG
>CAIRNC010000558.1 GCA_903879875.1 uncultured Bacteroidota bacterium | reverse complement strand
TTTCAAAGATACTATCGAAAAATACGATTTCATGAAAGGCATTCGGTTGAACATTGCGGTAGAACAGGAGAATCATTCGTTTTTAAAATTAACGATTAAAGTTCGTGACAAAATTGTTGCCGACGGTTTGGAAGACGAAACTTTTGATGTAACCAATATTGGAATCCACTTAAAAGCAAAGGAATTCAATGAATTATTGGAAGACCCCAACACGATTGTAGTCGATATGCGCAATCATTACGAAAGTGAAATTGGTCATTTTACCAATGCCATAAAACCCGACGTAGACACTTTTAGAGAAAGTTTACCCATTATCGAAGAACAACTTTCAGAACACAAGCAAGACAAAAAACTTCTGATGTATTGCACCGGTGGTATTCGATGCGAAAAAGCCAGCGCCTATTTCAAACACAAAGGTTTCGAAAATGTCTATCAACTCGAAGGCGGAATCATAGAATACACGCGCCAAGTCAAAGCGGAAGGATTAGAAAGTAAATTTATTGGCAAAAACTTCGTTTTCGATCATCGTTTGGGCGAAAGGATTACGGACGATGTCGTGTCGCAATGCCATCAATGCGGTGCGCCTTGTGATGTACATACCAATTGTGCAAACGAAGGCTGCCATTTGCTTTTTATTCAATGTGAAACTTGTGCAGCAAAAATGGAAGGCTGTTGCTCTGCAGATTGTGTAGATATAATTCATTTGCCAGAAGAAGAACAAAAAGCCATTCGCAGAGGCATTAAAAACGGGAATATGATTTTCAAAAAAGGAAAATCACCTGTTTTAACTTTCAAAAATAAAGAAGAAAGTCACAGCAATTTTGTTGCCGAACAGCCAAAAACAGTTATTAAAAAAGAACCCAAAATTAAAAAACAATATATTGGTAAAGGAACTCATTATTTTCCAAAACCAAGTATAGCACAATTTCTAATTGAAGAAAACGAAATCAATGTTGGGGATAAAATCCTAATCAAAGGCGCTACAACTGGAGAACAAACCATAGTGCTGAATGAAATATTTGTCGATGAAATTGCTGCTGAAAAAGCGGGAGCGGGAGATACTTGCACATTTAAAGTGCCGTTCCGAATACGATTATCGGACAAATTATATAAAATTTTAGACTAGTTTACCATGACAACAACTAATAAAATTGAACTAATGGCTCCGGCCGGAAATTTCGAATCCCTACAAGCGGCTATTGACAATGGCGCCGATTCGGTATATTTTGGAGTAGAGCAATTAAACATGCGGGCTCGTGCCACCGTTAATTTCACAATGGACGATTTACAAGAAATTGCTCGTCGTTGCGAAGTCAAAAAAATCAGAACCTATTTGACTTTAAACACCATCATTTACGACCATGATTTGTCTGTCGTAAAAACATTATTGGCCAAAGCCAAAGAAGCCAATATTACCGCAGTAATTGCATCCGACCAAGCTGTGATTGCCATGGCAAGAAGCATCGGGATGGAAGTGCACATCTCCACCCAATTGAATGTAACCAATATTGAAACCATAAAGTTTTATAGTTTGTTTGCCGATACTATGGTTTTAAGTCGTGAATTGAGCTTGCGACAAGTGAAAAAAATCACAGAACAAATTGAAAAAGAACAAATCAAAGGACCTAATGGCAAATTAGTGGAAATTGAAATTTTTGGTCATGGTGCCTTATGTATGGCGGTTTCTGGCAAATGCTATTTGAGTTTGCATTCTAATAATTCTTCGGCAAATCGTGGCGCTTGCAAACAAAATTGCAGAAAAAAATACACGGTTATTGACCAAGAAACGGGCTATGAATTGGAACTTGATAACGAATACATCATGTCGCCAAAAGATTTGTGTACCATTGATTTTCTAGACCAAGTGATTGATTCTGGTATTCAAGTCTTGAAAATTGAAGGTCGTGGTCGTGCTCCAGAATATGTGGCGACAGTTATAAAAACCTATCGTGAAGCCATCGATTCTTATGTCGAAGGCACCTATTCAAAAGAAAAAATAGCAGTTTGGATGGAGACTTTAAATACCGTTTACAATCGCGGATTTTGGGCAGGATATTACCTTGGTCAAGAATTGGGCGAATGGAGCGATGTGCCAGGTTCTCTAGCAACTCAGAAAAAAGTATATGTTGGAAAAGGCATGCATTATTTTCCAAAAGCAAATATTGGCGAATTCAAAATTGAAGCTTATGATATAAAAGTTGGTGATAAAATTCTGATAACTGGGCACAATACAGGCGCACAAGAAATGGTCATTGACGAAATGTATGTAAACGACATCGTTTCCGAAAAAGCTTCAAAAGGCGACAGTTGCACCTTTAAATTGCCTTTCCGAATTCGTTTGTCTGATAAATTATATAAAATTGTAGAAGCCTAATGGTCATCGTTACCCTTCAAAGAGACAAATGTATTGGATGCAATTATTGCGTTGAAATGGCTCCAGTTCAGTTTCAAATGTCAAAAAAAGACGGCAAATCGGTGCTGATTCATTCCAAGAACGCCAAAGGATTTTATACGCTAAAATCCTATGACCATACTATTGTAGAAGCCTGTGAATTGGCAGTAAAAGCGTGTCCTGTAAAAATAATTTCTGTAAAAGAAACGTAAAAAACAAATCAAAATGGATGTATATCAACTTTTAAAATTCAACAATGCCATCAAAAATCATCGAATTAAATTCTTTGGGCTATGGTTGCTTTCCGTTTTAAACAAAAGATATTTGTCCATTCAATTGGATCCTGTTTTGGCGTGCAACTTGCGTTGTAAAATGTGCTATTTTACAGATGAGGATTATGTCAGAAAAAACATGAAAGGCATTTTTGCTCCCGAAAAATTAGATAAAATTGCCACTTCTATTTTCAAAAATGCACTGAAACTACAAATTGGTTGTGGTGCTGAACCTACGCTTTTCAAACACAACACCCAACTGATACAAATTGCAAAAAACCATCAAGTGCCCTACATTAGCATGGTTACCAACGGAAATTTATTAGAAAAAAAAGACGTTTCTGATTTTGCAAATGCAGGTCTGGACGAATTTATTTTATCGATGCACGGGGTGACAAAAGAAACTTATGAAGATTTGATGGACAAAGGAAATTACGAAAAATTCCATGCCGTACTCCAACACATTTCAGATCAGAAAATCACCAATCCAAATTTGCGTTTACGAATTAATTATACCTTCAATCAGGATAATTTTCATGAACTGAAAACCTTTTTTGAGGTTTATAATGACTATGCTATCGACATTATACAGCTGCGTCCTATTGATAAAATTGGAGAAACCACTTATAATGAATTCAGTCTAAAAAAGATTGAAACCGACTATTTTGAAACCGTTCATTTTCTAAAAAACGAAGCCCAAAAAAGAGGGATTACACTACTCTATCCCGAATCTATTTACAGAAATGAAAAAGAATCGTTAAAAGTAAAAACCCAAAACGACAGCTCCTATCTTATTCCTTACACCTATTGTTATGTATCGCCAAAATTCTTTTGGAAAAATGATTTTGATTGGGAAAACGAATCTTTTTCCGATTGGAAAAAACGCAATAAATGGAACCAATCGCTCTTAAAAAACATCTTTGTTTCAAAACAAGAATTGTATAAAGAAAACCGAAATATGCTGAACTATTCTGTGGATTTGAATTGATAGTAAACTAAAATCAGCAGAAAAATCAAGTTTTTATGGAACACTTCGGTAGCGAGAAGATCCACTCATACGTTTGATACACAACTTACTTTTTTATAAATACTTTATTAGATTCTAATTTGATATTATCAATATTAACCAAATTAGGTTTTTCATTAGAATAAAAATATAAATAATTTAATTCAATTGTTTTAATTTCATTTTTGATTAATTTATCATCAATATTAATAACCAAACTATCATTAGGTTTTATTAAAATGAAATTAAATCTCTTTACTCCACTGTGTTCTGCATAATTCATATATTGTTTATAAAAAGATTTAAAAATTAATTTTTTACCACTAATTTTCAGATTTTTTTTTGAATAAAACATAGAGGAATTTTCAATTATTGTTGAAAAAAGTATTAGACTCGTATCATTATAGTTTTTAATGACAAACCTATTAGCCGATTTTTTATTTATTTCATTTACATCAGAATAATTTGCTTGAATATAAAATTTATCGTTTTGGATGATAAAGTTTTTTTTATCACACTTAAAAAGTTCCCTTTTTGATGAACATGACGCAATTAAAATGCATAGTATTAAGTACTTTCTCATAGTGTTATTTTTTTGGATGACCTAAATTAAATTTTTTAGTAGTTATTGTCACTGGAGTATAAGTTTTATTACCACTTACATCCGTTGAAACATTTTTGTGAATCGCATCCCAAATTAACTTTTTCGTACCCCAAATTACCTCCGCTGTGCAAAGTCTCAACACTTCGTGCCTATTCCAACATACAGTTACAACCATACAAAGATAAGAGACTTTACACAGCGCATCATAAATTTTATAGAACATTCCTTAGATTTGAATTAATAGCAAATTGAAAATCAGTAGAGTAATCCTATTTTTATGGAAAACTTCAGGGAGCGAGGAGAACCAATCGCACGATTGACACACTACCGTAAGCTACTTCCTATGGTTCTATTACAAAGTAATATTCGAATTATATAGCATTTCAAAGGTATTAAAAGTTGTTTTTCAATACTAAAATTAGCAACTTTTATTGGCGGGTCTAAATAGAAAACATTATTG
>CAIRNC010000557.1 GCA_903879875.1 uncultured Bacteroidota bacterium | reverse complement strand
CTAGCTTTATGAGACAACTAACCGTTACTATTCCAGATGAATATTATGAAAATTTGATTCAATTTTTGAAACCAATTCCAGATACTCATGTTGATACACGAGAAGATGAATACAATCGTTCAATTGAAAAAATGGTATTGGAAAGAATTAAAAACGCAAAACCGGAAGATTATGTGAGTTGGGACGAGTCTAAAAAAAGATTAGATGAAAAATGGGGTAGATAATTTTGAAATTATTGTGCTTAAACGTGCAGAATTAGAGGAAGATGAAATTTCAGAATATTAGGAGTCAATATCAGAAGGATTAGGAATTAAATTTTATAACGAATATAAAAAATATGCTGAAACTTTAAAAAAAATACCATTTTTTGAAGTTAAATATAGTATAATACGTAAACTTCCTTTAAAAAAATTTCCTTATTCAATACATTTCACCATTGATGAAAATGAAAAAGTGGTTTCAATACTAGCAATAACTTGTGATTATCAAAAACCAGAAAATACAAGACTAAAATTATAAACATGGGAATTATAAAACTAAAAAACATTCGTACTTTTTCGTATCACGGATGTATGATTGAAGAAGGGAAAATTGGCTCTGATTATACAGTAGATTTGGAAGTGAAAACCGATTTAAGAAAGTCATCTATTTCAGATAATCTTGAAGATACGGTTGATTATGTGCTGTTAAATCAAATTGTAGTAGAAGAAATGGCCATTCGTTCTAAATTATTAGAGCATGTAGCACATCGAATTATATCAAGAATATTTGCATCAATTCCTTCTATTTCTAGAATAATTCTAGCTGTATCAAAAATAAATCCTCCTATTGGTGGTGATGTTGAAGCAGTTACTATTGAAATGGAAGAATACAAAAATTAAGATTTTTGATTGTTGATCAATGATTTTTGATTGCCGATTGGGATAATTTTAGTAAAAACTATTTTTTTAAAATTTAAACTTTTAAAATTTAAACTTTTTACTATATTTGCAATCCAATAAATAAATTGGCGTCGTGGCCGAGCGGCTAGGCTGGGCTCTGCAAAAGCTCCTACTCCGGTTCGAATCCGGACGATGCCTCAAGAAGAGATACAGAAATGTATCTCTTTTTTTGTTTCAATTTTTGAGAAAAATTGAGTAAAGTTTAGGTTCGAATCCGTACGATGCCTCAGAAACCTTCAAGGAAACTTGGCCGTTTTTTTTTGATTCATTTTTTAGAAAAATGAAGTAAAGTTTAGGTTCGAATCCGGACGATGCCTGGGAAACCTTCAAGGAAAATTGGCCGTTTTTTTTTATTTCATTTTTTAAAAAAATGAGGTAAAGTTTAGGTTCGAATCTAGACGATGCCTCAGAAAAATTGAAGTTTTAATAAAATTTAAAAGCTTTATAAATAATTACTTTTGTTTATAAAGACTCTATTTTGTGTAAAAAAAATTTGCTCTAAATGTTAATTTAAAATTTAGAAGATTCATCTCCATCTTTTTGTGAATACATGATTCTTAATTTATCTAATTTAATGTCTTTCATTATTATTCGGGTTAGAGCTATTTTAGTTTTTGGATAAAACCACAAAATCTCTTTCATATATTCTGAATTAGTTCTGTTTTTTGGCTCTCCATACTTTTCGATTAATAAATTAGTTATTGAATCGAAAATAGAATCTAATGGAGTCTCATTTAATTCCATTAAAATATTAGATAAAGTTTTAGTATTAGGTCTCATTTGAAAACTAATTTTAAAAGTTTGATTACCAACTTTATAATTAGGTATTATAATTGAAACAAAAGTTCCGTCACTATGTAATACTAATAAAGGTTTTTCTAATTTTATAGCATCTGGGAAAGTTTTAATTAAATCATCTTCATTCATACCCCAAACTGCTTTGCCCCATCCTACAATATTATTTTTTGTTTCTTGTCCAAAACTTAATAAACAAGATAACATTAGTAGTAATAATAATAATTTTTTCATAATCAAATTTTTTTTTTAAAACAAAAATAGTCAATTAAAAATAATATAGAATATTTTATATGTAAAGTACATTTATACAAGTTTAAATTTATTTGATAGAAAGTATTTTTTTATTTATCTTTTCTATTCTACCAACATAATTACCCTTAGTACCGTCATTTAATCCATAAGATATTGCCATTTCACAAACTTTAATAGCTTCTTCAAATTTACCAATTTCTGTTAATACTGTTGAATAGTTTTGAAATGTCGATACTCTTGTAGGTTGGTTTTTACTTAATAAAACTGGTGCAATTTCATCAAACTCTTTTAAATGCTGTTCAGCATACTTTAGACACATCTCCCTATATTTATCTTCCTTTCTTAATTTATAAGAATGATTAACAATAGTTTGAAGTAAAAAATGTCTGTTTATTGGAATTGTTTTCATGTCCACTACTCTTAACATTTTATTTAAGTCATCTGAA
Organism: uncultured Bacteroidota bacterium; assembly: GCA_903879875.1. Lineage (GTDB taxonomy): Bacteria > Bacteroidota > Bacteroidia > Flavobacteriales > Flavobacteriaceae > Flavobacterium. The sequence continues at coordinate 1,302 of CAIRNC010000557.1, read as the reverse complement.
AATGTTGCATAAAAAACCTCATCCCAACCGTGTTTTAACCTGTCTCTTTCATCAATTTTAAAATCAAATAAATCATCTTTTATGTTCTTATTTTCTATTTGAATTTCTACTTTTAATTCTGGCTTTACTTCTTTATTGGTAAATGAAGATATTATTTTAGTGAAAAAATTTGGCATATTTTAAATTTTAATTTTAATCAAATATAATCAATTAAACATAAAAAAGAAACTGCTAAATCAAAACCTTTTTAAAGGTCGTTACCTTTATAAAACAATACAAATTTTTAAATTATAAACCCAAAATAAGCTATAAACGATTTACAATTAGGCACAGCAATTGAAATTGGATTGCAAATTCCTCTATAAACTACATTCATTCTATCGGCAGCAACTACAGATATATTGGAATTATTAGAAACCGAAATGGTATCATTTTGAGCAAAAAGAAACGTTGAAAAAAGCAGTAATTGAAGGATATAATATACTTTTTTCATCTTAAAAATAATTTAATTTATTTCTTCGGTTCTATTTTCTCGAGAGCGGTTTTTACTAATTTTTGATCGCTTGGAAACCATCCTTGAAGCATGATTGAAACACCAAAAATAATGAGTAAAATACTGGTAATTTTTTTGATTTTTAAGGTAAAATTTGGTGTTAATTGATTTTTTAATTTCTTGGCAGCTATTATTTTTGCTATGTCAACTAAGAGATAGGTTCCAATAACTGATGCAAAGAAAATGGTTAATCTGGAAAGTTCCATTTGTAATTTTGGTCCAAAAGTGATGAAAATCAAAAGCCAAAATCCCAATACACCAACATTTATAAAATTGAGAAAAAATCCTTTTAGAAATAAACCAAAGTAATTTTTTTTAATCAATTCAATATCAATAGAATCATCTAAGTTTTTAGCTGCTTTTTTAATTTTTACAAAAGAAATTATGCCATAAGTAACCATAATTAATCCTCCAAAAATATAAAGGGAAGGTTCATCTTTTATGCTGTTTATCAATCGGTAACTACTAAAATAAGCAATAGCAATAAAAAATAAATCAGCTGTTACCACGCCTAAATCAAAAACCATAGCCGCTCTAAACCCTTTAACAGCAGCAGTTTCAAGTAATACAAAGAAAACAGGACCAATCATAAAACATAACAAAATGCCTAATGGAATGGCTAATAATACATCTTGAATCATTAAGAAAGAGTTTTTTTACTTTTTTTTATGCTTAAATTAAAAATAAAAGCTACTTAAAAAACAAATATAATCTAAAAATTACAATTTAATAAAAAATAATTAACGTTT
>CAIRNC010000556.1 GCA_903879875.1 uncultured Bacteroidota bacterium | reverse complement strand
GGAACATGGACTGCACAATCGGGTAATCCAGCAACAGCGACTATTACCACTGCGAACAGTGCAACCACCACAATAACAGGATTGACAGTAGCAGGTACTTATAATTTTATCTGGACCAGTAATGGCTGTTCAGACACAGCCAGTGTGATAGTAACAGCAAAACCCAATGCTGGCTCTGATCAGACAGTCTGCCAGTATTACACGGCAACAATGGCAGCGACTGGCACAGGAACATGGACTGCACAATCGGGCAATCCTGCAACAGCAACAATTTGCATTAATTCTTTAGCAGAAGGATTTTCTAACATTTCTAATGATAATTTCACCAATGGATGTAACGAAGTTAATCCACCAACGGTACCTAAAGCCAATGGAATTTCCATCCAAAAGGTGAAAATACCGTCTTCAATTTTAGCGTGAGACAGACTTGAATATTGCCCATTTCTTGACGCATAAGCATGAACGCCAGCTTCAATGGCTCTAAAATCATTGCCAGTAGCTAAAACAACTGCATCTACACCATTCATAATTCCTTTGTTGTGTGTAACGGCTCTGTAGGGTTCAACTTCTGCTATTTGAACAGCTCTAACAAATTTTTCAGCAAACTCTTCTGGATTTTCAATATTTTTCTCTGCTAAATCGGCAATTTTACAAGAAACTTCAGCTCTAACAAGGCAGTTGGGCACATAATTAGAAAGAATACTCATTACAATTTGAATATTTTTTTCGTTTTCTGAAAAAAGTGGATAGTTTAGTGCTTCTTCTTTTAAAGTCTTTGCAAATTGTTCGAGACAAGAATTGATAAAATTTGCACCCATAGAATCTATGGTTTCAAAAGTAACATGAAGCTGAAAATAGTTAGGAAGTACATCGGTTTTATTCCTAAGTGAAATGGAGCGGATACCACCACCTCGGCTTTGCATATTTTTTGTGATATTTTCAGTAGCCAAAAAGAAAGAATCGTAAATAGAAGCAAAAAAACGTTCTAATTTAGCAGCATCACCATTGAAAATAAAATGAACTTGACCAATTTTCTCGGTATCAATTACGGTTGTTTTAAATCCACCACGTGTGGACCAAAATTTAGCTGCTTTTGATGCAGCGGCCACCACAGAGCTTTCCTCTATTGCCATTGGAATGGTGTAATAATTGCCATTGATCAAAAAATTAGGCGCGACACCCAAAGGCAAATAAAAATTCGTTATGGTATTCTCTATAAAATCGTCGTGAAGTTGTTGCAATTTAGCATCCGAATTCCAATACTTTTTAAGTAAATCTATTGATTTTGTGGGATTTGAAAAATATTCGTTGGCAATCCATGTAATTTTATCTTCTTTAGATAATTTAGAAAATCCAGCAATGGCGTTATTCATTTTCAATAGGTTAAATACATTTTTGCAAAGATACAGTTTAGATTGTATTGATAAAGAGGCTTTACAAATTCTTTTAAAATGGTTTTAACGTGAAAAAGTCGCCAAATTGGTTTGACGACCTTTAAAAACAACTTTTTTGTTTAACAATAATTTTTGAAAGTTTGATTCAATAAATTATTTTTTTGCTTTAATTTTTCACATCTACAGAATGAAAAGTACTCAGCTAAAATGAAGATTAAATAAAGATTTGGTAGTTGACAGATAGTTTAACATTTAATTAGTGATTTTTTTACATTTCATAAAAACTCAACCCTTTTTTTAAATAAAACAGTTCTATTTGTTTGATTATGATGTATTTGTATTGATATATTTAACCTTATCATAACGATATATTAACATTTATTACAAGCATTTGATATATTTTTGCCAACGATACAACTAAAACAATTATTACATTATGAAAAAAAACTCATTCATTTTATTGCTTTTATTAGCATTTAATTACAATTATTCTCAAAACATTTTTTCCAATGGTTTTGATATGGCTGACTCCGTTTTGTTTAGTTCAGGATGGATGCAATCGAATCAAAGTAACCCATTAGGTTCTTCCATTTGGTCAGTACCTGATGCAGCCAATTCTTCTTTTGCTACCGGAGGGTATTCTGGTGGAAATCTTTCTTATATTACATGTGACTATAATAGTACTACAGGCGCAGGAGTAATAAGTAACTGGTTATTTACCCCAACTATTACTATACAGAATGGAGACATTATCACCTTTTATGCAAAAAAGGGAGGTACAGGTGCTGGTACTGTTTATGCAGACAATCTAGAGTTAAGAATAAGTTTATTAGGAGATGGAACAACATTTCCTACTTCTGGCGAAACAGATTTAGGTGATTTTACAACTTTAGCCGTTGCAATTAATCCTACATTAAATACAACTTCATTTCCATTTGTATGGACACAATATAGTTATACCGTTTCTGGGTTAACAGGACAAACTCCATGTAAATTTGGTTTTAGATATTATGTAACAGACGGTGGTCCAAGTGGTAATCACTCGGATATCATAGGTGTTGACGACTTTTCTGTGGATAGACCTGTTATGAATACAAATGACTTTTTTAAATCCAATTTTGTAGTATATCCAAATCCTGTAAAAGATGTAATATCATTAAGAAATACAACAGGAGTTACTATTTTATCAGCTGAAATTTTTGACATCAATGGTAGAACTGTAAAAAAATTAGTAGTTGAAGAATTAGAATCCGCTCAAAATAATATTAGCGAACTAAATGAAGGCATGTATTTTTTAAAAATTACGTCTCAAGAAGGTGTTGGTATTACTAAAATTATGAAAAAATAGTACTCCATTTTTTACAATAATAAGGTGCAGAGAAATCGGCACCTTTTTTTATAGCAATACATTTTAACAATAAATATATACTTATGAAACCTATTTATAGCTTATTATTACTGTTC
>CAIRNC010000555.1 GCA_903879875.1 uncultured Bacteroidota bacterium | reverse complement strand
TAAAAAATAAAATGAAAAAAATAGGAATATTATTTGGAATGGAAGACACTTTTCCTCAAGCATTTATAGACAGAGTGAATTCAAAAAACGAGAAAGGCATTATAGCCGAAGCTGTTTCAATTGATAAAGTGGTGCAGAATAAAGACGGCGAATATGCCGTAATCATTGACCGAATTTCGCAAGATGTCCCTTTTTATAGAGCCTATTTGAAAAATGCGGCATTGACAGGAACCAACGTCATCAATAATCCTTTTTGGTGGAGCGCCGACGATAAATTTTTCAACAATGCTTTGGCAGATACTTTGGGCGTGCCGCTACCAAACACCGTGATTCTTCCATCGGCAGAACATCCAACAGATACTACCGGAAAATCGTTTAGAAACTTGGCTTATCCAATGGATTGGGACGGCATTTTTGATTATATCGGCTTTCCGGCTTACATGAAACCTTATGCAGGTGGCGGTTGGAAAAACGTATATCGCCTAGAAAGCAAAGAAGAATTTTGGCAAAAACACCAAGAAACGGGGCAGTTGGTCATGATGCTTCAAGAAGAAATTGTGTTTACTGAATATTTTAGAGTCTATTGCCTTAGTGGAAAAGACGTGCACATCATGCAATACGAACCCCGAAACCCGCACCATTTGCGCTATGTAATTGACGGACCTCCGGTATCAAAAGCCTTATTGGCAAAAGTAAAAGACTACACCTTGCGTTTGTGCAAAGGTTTGGGTTATGATTTTAATACCGTAGAATTTGCCGTTCGTGATGGCATTCCTTATGCTATTGATTTTGGAAATCCAGCACCCGATGCCGAGTTGACCTCTGTTGGTGCCGAAAATTTTGAATGGGTTGTAGAACACGCCGCCAAAATGGCAATTGCTGCCGCCAAAAAACAAAAACCAGGACAAATGAACCTGACTTGGGGAACGTTTATCAAAGATGCGGCGAAGTAAATAAATCGGAAATTTTAACCCTCGAAGGATTTAAACCCTTCGAGGGTTATAAAAAAAATAAAAAAATATGTCAAAAAAATTACCTGTATTTACCCTTGGTGTTGAAGAAGAATACCAAATTATAGATCCGCAAACAAGAGATTTACGTTCGCATTTGTCCAAAATTGTTGATGGTGCTAAAATTATTTTAAACGAGCAAGTAAAAGCCGAAATGCACCAATCGGTGGTAGAAGTAGGTACCAATATTTGCAAAAATGTAAAGGAAGCCGAAGCAGAAATTAAGTTCTTACGAAGCAAAATTGTGGAACTCGCTGCCAAGCAAGATTTATTGGTTGGAGGTGCTGGTACACATCCTTTTTCGCGTTGGCAAGACCAACCCATTACCGACGATCCACGCTATCATCATATTGTAAATGAATTGCAAGATGCCGCTCGATCCAATTTAATTTTTGGAATGCACTGCCATGTAGGGATTGAAAATCGTGAAATTGGTTTGCAATTAATGAATCAGGCGTGCTATTTCTTACCCCATATTTTTGCATTATCGACCAATTCTCCTTTTTGGGAAGGGCGTCAAACGGGCTATAAATCGTTTAGAACCAAAGTTTTTGACAAGTTTCCACGTACCGGTTTACCTGAATATTTTGATTCTGTTTCGTCTTACGACAATTACTTAGAAACATTAGTAAAAACCAATTGTATTGACAATCCTAAGAAAATTTGGTGGGATTTGCGCTTGCATCCATTTTATGATACTATTGAGTTTAGGATTTGTGACATGAGTTTGACGGTAGATGAAGCCATGTGTATTGTCGCCATCATTCAAGCGATTGTTGCCAAACTTTATAAATTGACCATGGCAAACACCAGTTTCAATATCTACAGAATTGCTTTGATTAAGGAAAATAAATTCCGTGCTGCTCGCTATGGTATTGAAGGGCACATGATTGATTTTGGTTTGCAAAAAGAAGTAGAAAGTAAGATGTTGATTATAGAATTACTAGAATTTATTGACGATGTAGTGGATGAGTTGGGCAGCAGAGAACAAATCAATTATGTGCATCAAATCATACAAAATGGAACTGGTGCTGACAAACAATTGAAAGTTTTTGAACAAACCAATGATTTAACCAAAGTAGTCGATTTTATAACTAGTGAATTCACCAGAGGGCTTTAATTCTTTTAGAAATTTATTATTGCTAAATCCGTTGAATAAAGAACTGATTTGTAATGGTTTTATGTGATTTTTTTAAAGAATAAAAAAGGAATAAATTTTTTGAATAAAATGTTAAACCAATTATTTTTTTTCTTAATATTGAATTTTAAATTTTAAACTCAAAAAACACAACTTATCCTGAATTAATTTTCAAGTAATGAAAAAGAATAAAAATATAGAATTAGACAGATATCAAACCGAAAAATTGATTTCGTTGGCATTAGAAGAAAGAAATCCATTTGAAATTATCAAAAAGGAATTTGGCTTAGCCGAAAAAGAAGTTCTTGAAATCATGAAAAAAAAATTGCCAGCTGATAAATTCGAAATTTGGAAAAAGAAAGCCAATGCTGCAAAACCAAAACCAAAACCCATTAAAATTGACGATTTTGACGACGATTTAGACGGAAAATACTACATAAAAAACAAATTTGATTAGCACATATACTCCCAACTTTTGGGAGTTTTTTATGGAGTAAAGTTATTATTATTCAATTTTATTTAAATAATATTTAGTTGTATTTAAATATTATTTATATTTGCATGTGATTAATTCATAAAAGTATGCAACCTAAACTTCCCGTTCAATGTCCCAGTTGTGAAAATGCACTCGCAGTTACACAGCTTTCCTGTCCCAGTTGTTCGACTGTGGTTTCAGGCAATTATAATTTACCTTTATTACTACAAATTTCAGAAGAAGAACAAAATTTCATCCTTCAGTTTTTTTTATCCAGTGGTAGTCTAAAAGAAATGGCTTTGCAAATGGGTAATAGTTACCCTACTGTTAGAAATAAACTCGATGATATTATCCAAAAAATTACTGTTT
>CAIRNC010000554.1 GCA_903879875.1 uncultured Bacteroidota bacterium | reverse complement strand
GGCATGGAAAACCAGCACAGAGCAAATCGAATTCTTCAGGAATATAATTTTTAATTTGTTGTTTTGTGATATCGCCAAATGGAACTTCACCAAAATTTACTTTGTAAGTTTTTTGAGCTTCTTTGTCCCATTCACTTGTAAAAACACATTTTCCTCCGAGGTTTTGCATAGCCATTCTAAAACCACCAATTCCGGCAAATAGGTCAATGAATTTAAATTTATAATTTTCTGGTGTTGGAAACGGAACATTTTCTACTTCAAAAAGCAATTGTTGCATCGCATCTTCCGCAACGATTGATATATTTTCTTCTTCTTGTTTGTATAAAATATATTCATCCAATGCCTTTAAAGCATCTACTTTGTAATACTTTGATACACCGTTGTGAATGTTGTGTAAATAATGAGTTAAAACTGCTTTTCCATTATTATCAGGTTCAACAATCCTTATTTGATAGCGTTTTCCATCAAACTCGTCAATACTAATATTTTCTTTTAACTTCATTTTTTATTTTAATCAATTTTTTGCAAGTTCGTAATTTTTGTAATATGAATTTATTAAACAAGAAAAGAATTTCACGATTTTTTCAACACTTTTTTAGTGCTGATTTTCTATTCATTTTAGAGAGGTTTAAGTGAACTTATGAATAAATCTAACAAAATCAAGTAGATTAGTCCGCCATCATCATTCTTAATTTTTCTCAAATATATAAAAATTCGTCACACCCCTAACCAAACCAATCCCTATTTCACCAATTTTATTTCTTTCAACCAAAACGTTAAATAAAAACACATAAACACCAATGCAGTCATTTTTAACAATAATTTAGTTTTATTTTAACAAATAAACAGATATATTTGTCATTATTAACCAACTAAATTTAAACATCATGGCTTCATCTAGCGAAACAGGACACAACAAAAACGTAGCAAATTTTGGTTCAGCATACCAAATCCTACAAGAAATGGGAGGACTATACAACCCTTCCAACACCAATTTAATATTAGAAAATTTGCAACCCAAAAAAGAAGCACTCAAAGCCACAATCGACGTGCTAGACCAGAAAAAACCAATCTTCAAAAATGCCATAGCCGACAGAGAAGTAGCCATTGCGCCACTCGGCAAAAAAATGACAAAAGCACTCAATTACTCCCTTTCATTAAACATTTCCGACACCGACAAAGAAAACCTAACCAGTCAAGTCAAAAAAATAAGAGGCGACAAAAAACCAAAAAAAGTAAACCCAGACACCTCCAATTCCGATACAATATCCACCTCACAAATGAGCTATGACAACCGTATCGCCAACCTAAAAACCATAACAAACCAATTCGATTCCCATCCAGAATACGCCCCAAACGAAACCGAAATACAAATTGCAACCTTCACCGCCTACCACGAACATCTAACCGAACTAAGCAGTCTAGTAAACGAAGCAGGTAACACACTAATCACAGCAAGAAAAGAAAGAAACCAAATCCTATATTACGACCAAAACAACATAATCCAACTCATGAAAGAAGTCAAAAAATATGTAAAATCATTAGGAGATACAGCAACACCCTACTACAAAGCACTCGTAAAACTAAAATTCTCTTTCATAAAAAAATAAACCAAAAAAAAACAGAATAGAGCCAAAACCCTATTCTGTTTTTTTTTAATCCAATATCAAATCCCAAATCAACTTTCCCGTACCCCAAATTAACTTTCTCTCACCCCAAATTAACTTTGACGCACCCCAAATTCACTTTTTCGTACCCCAAATTAACTTTGGCGCACCCCAAATTCACTTTCTCGCACCCCAAATTCACTTTGGCGCACCCCAAATTCACTTTTTCGTACCCCAAATTAACTTTTGCGCACCCCAAATTAACTTTGGCGCACCCCAAATTCACTTTGGCGCACCCCAAACTCCATAAACAAGAGCAAACAATAAATTAATTTAGGAATTAATTATAGATTTTTTGATATAAGTCTTTATACATTTCCATCACAATTTTACGCTTTAATTTTAGCGTAGGAGTGAGGTGGCCACTCGTGATGGACCAGACTTCGGGTGTAAGTTCAAAACGTTTGATTTGTTCCCAATTTCCAAACTTTTTATTAAGGCGATCAATTTCTTCTTGAATACGAGCTATCACTTTTGGATTGGAAACAATCTCCTGATTGGTGGTGCCAACAGCAATATGATGTATTTTTTCCCATTCCTTAATGAAAGAAAAATTAGGTTGAATAAAGGCAGCGGGCATTTTTTCGCCATCGCCAATCACCATAATTTGCTCTATAAATCGGGATTGTTTCATGGCATTTTCAAGCAATTGTGGCGATATGTATTTGCCGCCCGAGGTTTTAAACATTTCTTTTTTTCTATCGGTAATTTTCAGGAAGCCTTCGGCGTCAATTTCGCCAATATCACCCGTATGAAAATAGCCGTCAACAAGCACTTCATTGGTCAAAGTCGCATCTTTATAATATCCCAACATAATATTCGGACCTTTACAAAGAATTTCGCCATCAGGAGCAATTTTTACTTCCACTTTATCGACCACTTTTCCAACAGTCCCAATTTTGAAACCATTATTCCTCAAATCATTAATAGCCACTAGGGGAGAGGTTTCGGTCAAACCATAGCCTTCCATAATGGTGATTTGAGCCGCTCCAAAAACGCGTGCTAACCGGGGTTGTAGCGCGGCACTTCCGCAAGCAATAAATTCTAAATTGCCTCCAACACCGGCTTTCCATTTGCTGAAAATTAGTTTTCGAGCGATTTTGAGTTGCAATTCATACCACCATCCGTTGGCACCATAAGGTTGAAATCGCAACCCCAATCCAATGGCCCAAAAGAAAAGCATTCTTTTTATTCCCGAAAGTTCCAATCCTTTGGCATAAATACTGTCGTATATTTTTTCTAAAACTCTAGGAACGCCAGTCATTAAATTGGGTTTAATCTCTTTTAGATTCACTCCTATTTTATCGATAGATTCTCCAAAATAGATGGAAACGCCATAAAACTGACACAAATACAAATAAAAGCGTTCGAGAATATGACAGATAGGCAAATAGCTCATCGTCTTGCTATTTCCCGCTTCAATAGGAATTCGCTGCGCACCTGCAAACACATTTGAAACTATATTTTGATGGGAAAGCATAACGCCTTTGGGTCTGCCCGTTGTGCCAGAAGTGTATATGATTGTAGCTAAATCATCGGTATGAACGGCATTTTTTCGGTCTTCAACCACGTCTTGATTGCTTTCGTCTTTTCCTAATTCCAGTAGCGATTTCCAATTTTCACAACCTTCAATTTCATTGAAAGAATACACTTCTTTTAAAGTAGGGACATTTGCTTTAATTAAATTTATTTTTCGCAAAACCTCGGCATCGGAAACAAAACAATAGTGCGACTCGGAATGATTTAAAATGTATTCATAATCATTTTCTGAAATGGTTGGGTAAATGGGAACATTTTGAGCACCAGTTTGCAATACGCCAATATCAACAATATGCCATTCTGTTCTATTTGACGTAGAAATAATGGCTATTTTATCATTTTTTTGAATGCCCAAGCGCAATAAGGCGCGCGAAATGGCATTGGCTTTTTCAATATATTCTGCTGTGGAAGTTTTAATCCAAACCTCATTGTATTTCGTCACTAAAGCATCCGAAATGGAGCCGTATTGTTTAAGCTGATAATAGGGAAAGTCGAATAATCGAGTAACTGTATTCATCTTAGAATGGTTATAATTTCTTGCAAATTAAATAATATTAATTTCATTCACAATATTTATTTAATTTTAAAAATTTAATTACGTCTAAAAATGTAATTTTGTCGCTTTCAGTTTATAAATTTTTCTTTATTATATGCTCAACAATCACATTCGAATTAACGAATATAAAGCGCTTTTTTATAGAATACTATTAGCATATCTATTCTATTCGGTGTCCCGAATATTCTTTTTTTTATATAATTTCCGATTAATAAAAATTGATTCCACCTTCGATTTTTTGGCACTTTGCTATCACGGATTGGTATTTGACACCACCACAATTCTATATGTCAACGGTTTGTTTATCCTTTTTTCGGCATTGCCCTTGGTCATAAATGGTAAAAAAGGATTTCAAAAAGGACTTTTCTATCTCTATTTTATTACCAATTTATCCATTTATGCTACCAATTTCGTAGATTTCATTTATTATAAATTTACTTTCAACCGAAGCACCCGAGCCTCCCTGGATTCATTAGAAAATGAAGGCAATAAAATGGAATTGTTTTTCAACTTCTTAGTGCGTTATTGGCATGTATTCGTATTGTTTTTTCTGCTTTCTTATTTGTGGATTTACTTATATAAAAAAGTAAAAGTTAAAACAGAAATCAGAAAAATTTCGTTCAGTTATTTTATATTTTCCATAATCAATTTCTTGCTTATTGCGACATTAATTGTTGGCGGAATTCGAGGCGATTTTAAAAAGAGTACCCGTCCAATCAATATTCTCGATGCGAGCCGATATGTTCAAAATTCGTCTCAGGCCGATGTGGTTTTAAACACGCCTTTTGCGATTATTAGAACGTGGAATACCAATACGTTTAAGAAAGTCAACTTTGTAACCCAATCTCAAATTGATACTTTGATTGCGCCTATAAAGCAGTATAAAAACAATCCGCCAACAAAACCCAATGTTGTCATACTGATTTTAGAGAGTTTTGCTAAAGAATACAACGGGAGATTCAATAAGGATACTAAAATTCCAAACTATAAAGGATATACGCCATTCGTAGATTCATTGGCCAATCACAGTTTAATATATACGAATGCTTATGCCAACGGCTGGAAATCGATTCACGGTGTTTCTTCTGTAATTGCAGGAATACCGTCGTTTCAAGACGCTTTCACTTCTTCTCCTTATCCAAAACAAAGAATCGAATCGTTGGTCTCTGTTTTAAAAAGTGAAGGCTATGATACTTCTTTCTTTCACGGTGGTTTTAATGGCTCCATGGGATTTTTAGGTTTCGGAAATATTCTGGGTTATGACCATTATTATGGAAAAACGGAATACAATAATGATGCTGATTTTGATGGGGTTTGGGGCATTTGGGACGAACCCTATTTTCAATTTATGAAACGAACTTTAGACAAAAAGCAGCAACCTTTTATGGCTACTTTATTTTCTCTAACTTCTCACGAACCGTATAAAATTCCCGAAAAATACAAAGGAAAATTTCCAAAAGGCACCATTGATATTGACGAAAGTATTGGTTACACTGATTTTGCTTTAAACCGTTTTTTCAACGAAGCCAAAAAGCAACCCTGGTACAACAACACCATTTTTGTCCTAGTCGCAGATCATGGAAACACAGTAGCTTATGATGAATATTTAAAAGAATTTAACCGTCACACCGTTCCCATATTATTCTTTTCGCCTAATGGGAAATATGTAGGCGAAAACAAGGATTTTGCACAACAAATAGACATTTATCCTACGATTTTAGACATGATTGGTTACCAAAAACCATTTAGAAGTTTTGGCAGAAGTCTAATAGGTGATACAAAAGTGCCACCGTTTGCCATTCGCTATTTTTCAGACGTTTATTCCTTTATGTCAGGTAATTATATTTGCTGCTTTGACGGTCAAAAAGCCGTTGGTTTTTATGCGAAAGAGGATAAAGGCATGGAGCACAATTTAATCAAAAATAGAAATGCCGAAATGGATTTATTAGAAATAAAATGCAAGGCCTTTATTCAAGATTATATGGAACGCATCATTGACCGAAAATTGTATGCTAAATAAAGCCAATAAGTAGTTACGGTTTTTTCTAAGAAGGTAATAGGATTCAAATCTAATTTTACTATTATTTTCTTTTGATTTTTATCTGGTTTTGTAGTCATAATGCCTTTAAACTTTGTAAATTTGGTTTTTTAAATTTAAAAAATGATTTATCCTAAAATTCCTTTGGCTCAAAACATCATAGAGATTTTTAAAGCGAAAGGATTGACAGAAATTGTTATTTCTCCTGGTTCTAGAAATGCTCCTTTGATTATTGGTTTTGTAAACAATCCTTTTTTTAATTGTTATAGTATCGCTGATGAGCGTTGTGCTGCATTTTTTGCGCTTGGCCTAGCCCAACAATTGCGAAAACCAGTGGCAGTGGTATGTACTTCGGGCTCCGCTTTATTGAATTATTATCCAGCTTTTGCCGAAGCTTTTTATAGCCAAATTCCATTGATTGTTTTGTCGGCAGATCGACCTAAAGATAAAATTGATATTGGCGATGGGCAAACCATTCGTCAAGAAAATGTTTTTGCAAATCATTCGTTGTATAATGCCAATTTGAGCGAATATATCTCCTCAAATAATGACTTAAAAATTATTGAAGCCATTACTTGTGCAGTGGATCAGAAAGGACCAGTTCATATTAATGCTCCCTTTGAAGAACCTTTGTATGAAACTGTTGAAACACTGTCAACCTATATAGATACTACAAATTTGGATGTAAAAAGAGAAGTTAATTTTGTAGAAAATCTTATTGATTTTGCCTCAATTTGGAATGCTTCTCCACGTAAAATGATATTAGTTGGAGTAAATGAACCCCATGGTATTACAGAAGAGGTTTTAGAAAAAATAGCTAATGATCCGTCTATAGTCGTATTAACGGAAGTTACTTCAAACTTACATCATCCTAGTTTTTTTACCTCCATTGATACTTTAATTACACCTTTTACAAATGAAGATTTTGAAAATTTTCGACCTGAAATAGTTGTTACTTTTGGAGGAATGGTTGTTTCAAAACGTATTAAAGCATTTTTAAGAAAATACCAGCCCAAACACCATTGGCATATAGATACTTTGCGTGCTTATGATACGTATGGGGCGTTAACCAAACATTTTGAAACAAATACTCAGTTGTTTTTTGACGCTTTTTTACCATTGACATTAACTATTGAAAGTGATTATTACCAAAAATGGAACAAATTGAATGTATTTCGTCAAATGAAGCATAAAGCGTATTTGTCTAAAATTCCATTTTCAGATTTTCAGGTTTTTGAATTGATTTTAGAATCATTGCCAAGTAATATTCAATTGCAAATAAGCAATAGTTCGGCTATTCGATATGCGCAATTATTTAATCTTGACACCTCGATTGAGGTATTTTGTAATAGAGGTACAAGTGGAATTGACGGAAGTACTTCAACCGCAATAGGAGCCGCTTCTGCTAGTGGTAAACCAACACTATTTATAACAGGTGATATTGGGTTTTTATATGATAGCAACGCATTGTGGAACAAATACATTCCAAATAATTTTAAAATAATTTTGATCAATAATGGCGGGGGAGGAATATTTAGAATTCTTCCAGGTCATCAAGAAACTCAAGTTTTCAATGAGTTTTTTGAAACTTCTCATTCTCTATCTGTTTCACATTTAGCAAAAATGCATGGTTTAGAATACTATGCAGCCAATGACAAAAACACTTTGTTAAAAGGGTTAACGGATATATTTAATCAAAATGAAAAACCTAGTATTTTAGAAATTTTCACACCAACTGAGGTAAATGATATTGTTTTGTTGAATTATTTTAAGGAGTTGTTGTAAAATTTAATTGTAGAGAATCG
>CAIRNC010000553.1 GCA_903879875.1 uncultured Bacteroidota bacterium | reverse complement strand
TTATTTACAATAGCTCTTGCAATGGCTACACGTTTTTGCATTCCACCAGAAATTTCAGAAGGTAATTTTTTATGTGCTTCAATAAGATTAACCCGTTTTAAAACAAAATTTACACGGTCTTGAATTTCAGATTTCGAACTATTGGTAAACATTTTCAATGGGAATCCTACATTTTCTTCCACGGTCATACTGTCAAACAAGGCGCCACCTTGAAAAACCATTCCTATTTCGGTTCGTAATTCTCGTTTTTCATCAGAAGATAATTCAGAATAAATACGCCCGTCAAATGAAATAGTACCCACTTCGGGCGTATAAATTCCGAGTAATGATTTTAATAAAACCGTTTTTCCAGAACCACTTTGTCCAATAATTAAGTTGGTTTTTCCAGCTTCAAAAACCGTCGAAACGCCTTTCAAAACTTTGTTTTCTCCAAATGATTTTTCGATGTTTTTTACTTCTATCATTAGGTTAAGAGTAACTGGGTTAAAATATAATTCATTAAAATTATTGTTACAGATGTCCAAACAAACGCCACCGTACTAGCTTTCCCTACTTCTAAAGCACCACCTTTCATGTAATACCCATGAAAAGAAGGAATAGTAGCCAATAACAATCCAAATACAAAAGTTTTTATAAAAGCATAAGTAATATGGAACGCTATAAATTTTATTTGTAATCCATTAATAAAATCTGAACTAGCTCCAAATCCGCCATAAACGGCAGCAATCCAACCTCCTAAAATGCCTAAAAACATACTAATTCCAATTATAAATGGATAAAGTTGTAAAGCAATTAATTTTGGAAAAACTAGATAGTTCAATGAGTTTACACCCATAACTTCAAGCGCATCTATTTGTTCTGTAACCCTCATGGAACCTATACTAGACGTAATAAAAGAACCCATTTTTCCAGCCATAATTATAGAAATAAAAGTAGGCGAAAATTCTAATATCACCGATTCACGTGTGGCAAAACCGATTAATGTTTTCGGAATCAAAGGATTGGTTAAGTTTAATGCTGTTTGTATGGAAACTACACCCCCAATAAAAAAAGAAATAAAAGCTACAATTCCAAGGGAACCAATAATTAAATCATCAATTTCCTTGAAAATAAGGCCCCTCATTACAGACCATTTCGTAGGCTTGTTGAAAATTTCTTTCCACATTAAGAAATACTTTCCAATTTGTGATAAATAGCGAAGCAGCATCATAGTTTTTAAATATCGTCAAAAATAGTTATAAGTTATGAATTATGAATGATAAGTTAGGAGTTTCATGTGAGTCTTTGCTGTCTTTTTAAAAGTCTTATTTTAAAAAATTTTATCCTTCATTTTTTGAAGTCTATATTTCCGAATAAATCTTGCTTGTTCCTCAGAAACTAATAATGGTTTTTTATCCATTTTTGCTTTCCAAAAACCTTGAATATAATCCAAAAACAATAGTGGTTTTTGTTTCATCAGTGCTAATTTTACGGATGCGATTGCTGTAATAAAAAAACCATATCCTAAAGAATAAAAGGCTTCTCCTTGTTTGAAACGTGCTGATTTATTGTAGTTTGCGCCAGTAGGTTTTAAATGTTTTACTTTTAAATCCGAAACGGTAATTACTTTCCAATGATAAAATTTTGCTAATAATTCATCTACAGTATCCCATCCCATGGCAGGTTTTAAACCACCAATTTGCAAAAAACAGGCTTTTCTATAAGCTTTAAAAGCGCCACGAATATGGTCTTTGTCAGTTAAATTTTCTAAAATCCATTGACTGCTTTTTTCGATATAAGCAAAACCACCAACAATACCGGCTGTATCATCATTTTTAAAAACATTCAGAATCGTTTCAAAATAATTGTCGGGTAAAATTAAATCAGCATCTAATTTCACAATAACATCAAAATCTTCATCGAGTGTGTCAAAACCCTTTTGAAAAGCTTGTATTACTTTGCTTCCAGGCAGATGAATAGCATCTGAAGTAGCGTTTATTAAAGATATTAACGGATTTTCTTTGGCAAAATCCAAAACGATGGAAGCTGTATTGTCCACCGAATTGTCGTTGACAACAATCACTTTTGATGGCAAAACCGTTTGTGAAACCAATGATTGCAGAGTTAATCCAATAAACTTTTCTTCGTTGTGCGCAGGAATGATAATGTAATATTTCATTTTATTTCAAAGTCTTGCGCAAATATCCTTATTTTTGTTGTCATTAAAAAAAATACTTTCGATTGGAACTAAAAATTACAGTAGTAATCGTTACTTATAACGGCGCAATTTGGTTAGAAAAGAATCTCGATTCTTTGCAGAAATCGAATTATCCGCTTTCAATAATGATTGTCGATAACGCATCGACAGATAATACATTGGAAATCGCGTCTAAATTTCCTCAAGTTGAAATTATTAAAAGTGACATTAATTTAGGTTTTGGTAAAGCAAATAATTTAGGCATCATAAAAGCACT
The DNA here is from genome assembly GCA_903879875.1 of uncultured Bacteroidota bacterium. GTDB lineage: Bacteria > Bacteroidota > Bacteroidia > Flavobacteriales > Flavobacteriaceae > Flavobacterium. Next base: position 317 of record CAIRNC010000553.1, on the reverse strand, counting down.
AGAAAATGGAACTGATGCCGTTTTTCTTTTAAATCAAGATACTTGGATTTTTGAAAATACGTTATCGATTTTGATCAATAAATTGAATTCAAATCCAGATTTCGGAATACTTAGTCCAATGCATTATTCAGCAAATGAAATTACTCTCGACGAAAATTTCCAAATTTATTACAATCGAAAAATTGCAGAACTGAGTTCAGAGAAATTAGTTGTAGTTCCTTTTGTTAATGCCGCTGCGTGGTTGATATCGAAAGAATGTTTAGAGAAAGTTGGCCTTTTTGAACCTATTTTCAATCATTATGGTGAAGATAGAAATT
>CAIRNC010000552.1 GCA_903879875.1 uncultured Bacteroidota bacterium | reverse complement strand
CAATATGTCCACCAGTATTTTCAATGCGAATTTGCATCAAATCGATGATTAAAATCACCAGCGTAATATGCCACAATTTTACATTTCCTACCAACAACAACCGCACATTCATCAACGGTTGATAGGTAGTTGTAGCGACTAAAATAGCCATAATTGCAGCCGATGCACCCACAATTAAAGTGCTTTGATTTAGAAAATAATAACCAAAAACGAAGGCGAATCCAGCAAATAACGCACTCAAAATATACAATCCAAACAATTGCTTTTGAGTGAAAAAAGTTAGAAATAAGGTGCTCGCAAAATTCAATAAAATCATATTGAAAAAAATATGCCCAAACCCATCATGAAAGAAAGCATAGGTAAGAAAAGTCCAAGGATTGGACAAGGCAACTGTACTATCCGAATACAAAGCAATCCATCGTGGAAATTCAAATTTGCCTAAATTAAAATGGTAAAAACACAAGGATAGTAAGAAACACGCCACATTCCAATAGATCAACCGTTGGGTTATTCCACCAAATTTATATTGCATTTTTAAATCATCTATAATACTGCTCATTTTTTTAAGGTTGTGGGTTAAGGGTTGTAGGTCGTAGGTTGTGGGTTGTAGGTTGTGGGTTCTTGGTTGGCTGTTCTATTTCCTACTACCTACCCCCTATTGCCTACTACCTATTATCTATTGCCTAAAATTAATTCCATCTGTTTTTATTAAACTGCGTTTTTTTCCAAAACCACATCATTATAAATCCTGTTAATGCACCACCTATATGGGCAAAATGACCGATTCCATCTTCTATTCCCATAAATGAATTACCAAATATTCCAAAAAATCCATCATATAAAATCATCCACATTGGAACAAAATATTTTGCCTTGATAGGAATAGGGATAAACATTAAAGCTAATTCGGCATTTGGAAACATAAAAGCAAATGCTACTAATAATCCATAGATAGCACCAGAGGCGCCTAACATTGGTGAATTATAAGCTAAATACATACTTTGCAAAAGGCCCTCATCTAAATTTGGAGGTCTTACAGAAAAATTCATTCCACCTGTTTTAAGAAAATTTTGTAGTTGATTTTCCAAACCTAAATCAGTTAAATGATTTAAGCCCACGTGGTATGAATAATAATTCATACCCATATGCAACAAAGCCGCTCCTAATCCACAAGAGATGTAAAAAAACAAAAACTTTTTGCCTCCCCAAAAATGCTCTAACGCAGACCCAAAAGAATACAATCCGAACATATTGAACAAAATATGACTAAAATCGGGAACTTTCGCGTGCATGAACATGTGCGTGATGGGTTGCCAAAAATGAAAATTAGGATTTTGAAACGAATACAGCGATAATAAACTATAATTCATATCTCGATTACCAATAAAATTGGCACCAATATAAAAAATAACATTAATAATCAATAACTGCTTAACAGTTGGTGTGATGTTCATCATAAAGCAAATTTTTTGTCTAAATCTTCCACACTTATTGTGATGAAAGTGGGTTTTTGAAAAGGAGAAACATTAGGATCTTTGCAAGCAAAAAGTCCGTTTACCAAATTTTCTTGTTCTTTTTGAGTTAAATAAGTACCGGTTTTTACTGCCAAACTTTTCGCCATCGATTTGGCAATACTATCATTTTGACTGAAACTATTTTCGGGAATACCATCACTCAAATCGCTTAATAATTGTTCCAAAACAAGCGTCACTTCACTTTCAGAAATAGTAACCGGCAGTCCCGAAATAACAACATGGTCGTGATGCGTTTCTTCAAATTGAAATCCTGTATTCCCTAAAGCGGCTTTCAATTCATCAATTAATTTCATTTCGTTGGAAGAGAAATACAAATTTAAAGGAAACAACAATTGCTGACTCATCGCTTGATGCACGGTCATATTGGTAAGAAATTGTTCGTATAAAACCCGCTGATGTGCCCTTTGTTGGTCCACAATTAACATGGCTGATTTTATTGGATTGACAATATATTTTTTGTGTATTTGATAGGTGGCATTTGCTGTATTTTCAAATTCGTTGTCATCAAATAAAGCAGCGGTGGCAACTTTACTTTCAAATTGAAAATCGTCCATTTCTGTAATAGATGCGGTGTCTTGCTTTAAACCAACATACAAACTTTCCCAACTCGAAGTGTTTGATTTTTTAGCACTTCCGAATGATTTACTTGTCGTTCCAACCGAAAAAGGATTAAAACTACCGTCCACCTGAATGGTCGGAATCTCGGCATCCAAATCTTTGTAATGGTAAGGCGTATCCAGCTCAGCATCGCGTTCAAAATCTAAAATAGGTGCCACGTTAAATTGACCCAAACTGTGTTTTATAGTAGAACGCAAAATGGCATATAATGCGTGTTCATCGTCAAATTTAATTTCAGTTTTAGTAGGATGAATATTGATGTCAATCGTGTTTGGAGGAACATCTAAGTATAAAAAATAGCTCGGTTGCGCACCATCCTTGAGCAATCCTTCAAAAGCCGCCATAACTGCATGATGCAAGTAGCCACTTTTAATGAATCGGTTATTGACAAAGAAAAACTGTTCGCCACGATTTTTTTTGGCAAATTCAGGTTTTCCAACAAATCCTTGAATTGCTACAATTTCGGTTTTTTCTTGAACTGGAACTAGCTTTTCATTCGTTTTTCCAGAAAAAACAGCTACAATACGTTGTCTTAAATTAGAGGAAGGCAAGTTGAACAATTCACTTCCATTATGGTAAAAAGTAAAATGAATGTTGGGATGCGCCAACGCCACACGCTGAAATTCATCCACCACATGACGGTGCTCCACCGTATCCGATTTCAGGAAATTGCGTCGAGCGGGAATATTATAAAACAAATTCTTCACTGAGAAAGAAGTACCTTTTGGCAAAACTGCCACATCTTGGTTGACAAACTTACTTCCTTCAATGATAATATGCGTGCCTAATTCCTCTTGGTCTTGCTTGGTTTTCATTTCTACATGAGCAATAGCAGCAATAGACGCTAAAGCTTCACCACGAAATCCTTTGGTGTACAATGAAAATAAATCTTCAGCCTGACGAATTTTAGAAGTAGCATGCCGTTCAAAACACATTCTGGCATCGGTAACACTCATTCCTTGTCCGTTATCAATCACTTGAACCAGTGATTTTCCAGCATCCTTAATGATTAATTTAATGTCCGTTGCCTTTGCATCAACTGCATTTTCCAGCAATTCTTTCACGACAGAAGCCGGACGCTGCACGACTTCTCCAGCAGCAATCTGATTGGCAACATGATCAGGAAGTAATTGAATGATACTCGACATTAAAAAAGGTTTAAAGTTTGAGGTTTAAAGTTTAAACCCAAAGTTGACAAATTTAAGTAATTTCTATTTGGTTTTATTGTCAAAGTTTTCATAAAAAACAAAAACCTACTTAAAAGTTAAGTAGGTTGGTTTGTAAACTAAATTTAACTTGTAGTTATTTCTCTAATTTTGCAATGCCGTCTTCAATTTGCAATTGATTACTGCCAATTAAATTATGGTTTTGAAAATGCCCCAGATTGGCTTGTTGTCTCAGAAAAGCCATTTTTATTGCGGTTATAGCAGCCTCTATTCCTTTATTCCCATGAATCCCTCCACTCCTATCGATGGATTGTTGCTCGGTATTATCAGTTAAAACGCAAAAAACCACAGGAACATCTGACAAGACATTCAAATCTTTAACGCCTTGAGTAACGCCTTCGCAAACAAAATCAAAATGTTGGGTTTCTCCTTTTATAACACTTCCAATAGTAATTAGCACATCAGGATTTTGGGTTTCAATCATTTTTTTGGCGGCATAAACAAGCTCAAAACTGCCGGGTACATTCCACCTTATAATGTTTTTATGCAAAGCGCCACAGTCTGTTAATGCGGCTATTGCACCCGAATATAAGCCTTCGGTGATGTGACTGTTCCATTCAGAAACAACAATCCCAAACCGAAAATCTTTCGCGTTTGGGATGGTGTCTTTATTGTAATTCGATAAATTTTTATTTTCAGTTGCCATGTTATTTAAATTGTAATTTTTAATACTACAAATTTAGAATAAAATAAGATGATAACCTTAGAAACTGCGAGGTATAAATATTTATTGCGCCAATCCAATCAAAGCGTCAATTCCTTGTGCTTCTGGAGTAGTATCAAAATTATCTTTAATATCTGTAAAATATTTAATAGCATCGGCTTTGTTTCCTAATGCTAAAGCCGTTTTACCTGCTTTTAATAAGTAACGAGGCGTAGTAAAATCATTTTTGTTGGCTTGAGCCGCTTTCAAATAGAAATCCAAAGCTTCTTTTTGTTTGCCCAATTGTGAATTAGCATCACCAAGTGCGCCAAGAGTCAACGGATTTAATACTTTATCTTCTGATTTGAATTGTGTTAAATATTCAATTGCTTTGTCAAATTTTCCTGTGTTCAAGTAAGCTACACCAGCATAATAATTAGCTAAATTAGCCGCTTTTGTACCTGCATATTCGCTTGCAATTTTCACAAAACCATATTTGCCTTCTGAACCGTTTAATGATAATGTATATAAAGAATCACTTTTGGTAGCATCGTCAGTTGCTTTTTGAAAGTTTTGTTGTGCAACAAACATTTGATCGGCAGCATCTAATTCTTTTGGTTCAACTACAAATTTATTGTAAGCAAAATAACCAACAACTGCTAAGGTAATCACACCTACAACAATTAGAATCATTTTTTGATTTTTAGCAACAAAATCTTCTGTTTTTGAAGCCGTTTCATCTAGCGTATTAAATACACCTGCAGTAGTACTATCTTTTTCATCTACTTTTATATCTTCTATAAAAGTATCGTCCATTTTTTCTTCTTTTGCTTTCGGTGCTTTATATCCTCTTTTATTAAAAGTTGCCATTTGTTAAATTTTAGTGAAGTGCAAAAATAAAATTTTTATTCAAATCTAAAAGATGTTTTGTCGATATTTTTCAATAATTTGCACGCATCAAAAAAACAACCCATTTGTCCTTTGTTTTTTTTAACAAAATTGTCAATATCAGTAGGCTTTAACAGATGCATTTAAAAAAAATAGCCCTCTTCAATTATAAAAATTTTTCCGAAGCCTCCTTTGAGTTTGATACCAAAATTAACTGTTTTGTAGGCAAAAACGGGGTTGGCAAAACCAATGTACTTGATGCAATCTATCATTTGTCGTATGGAAAAAGCTATTTTAATCCGTTAGCAGTACAAAATATCAAACACGATGAAGAGTTTTTTGTCATTGATGGTGAGTTTGAAAAAAACGAAAGAAACGAACAAATTGTATGCAGTTTAAAGAAAGGCCAAAAGAAAATTCTAAAACGAAACAGCAAGCAATACGACAAATTTTCAGATCATATTGGCTTTATTCCGTTGGTAATAATTTCGCCTGCCGATAGTGATTTGATTGTAGAAGGCAGCGAAACCCGACGTAAATTTTTAGACAGCGTAATTTCTCAATTGGACAGCAACTATTTACAACAGTTGATTCATTATCAAAAAATTGTCAGTCAACGCAATGCTTTACTGAAATATTTTGCTTTAAATCATATATTCGAAACCGACACTTTGTACATTTATAACGAACAATTAGACGGACTCGGACAAGCGATATTCGAAAAAAGAAGGCAGTTTATTGACGAATTTATACCAATTTTCAATAAACACCATCAAGCTATAACAGGCACCGAGGAAGCAGTACAATTGGTTTACATAAGTCATCTGCACGAAAAAACATTATTGCAACTTTTGCAAGAAAACATCAACAAAGACAGGGCTTTACACTATACAAGCGTTGGAGTACATCGGGATGATTTGTCGTTTGAAATTGATAACTATCCTATAAAAAAATTCGGTTCACAAGGACAACAAAAATCTTTTTTGATAGCCTTAAAACTCGCCCAATTTGAATTTGTAAAAAAACAAAGTGGCGAAATCCCCATTCTGCTCTTCGATGATATTTTTGACAAACTAGATGAAACCCGTGTAGAAAAAATTGTAGAAATGGTCAACAACGAAGTGTTTGGTCAATTATTTATTTCCGATACCCATCCACAACGAACGGAAAACATTATCAAATCAACCCATCAAAGTTATAAAATGTTTCATTTGTAGGTGCTAAAAATTTTAAATTGAATTAAAATAATTTGAGTATTTTAGCAAATACAAAAATTCATAAACTATTAAATATGAAACGCCATTTATTCTTCTTTTTGATGCTCCCATTTACGATTTTATCGTGTAAAGAGGCTTCAAATACTATAAAGGAAACGATAGCTCCCAAAACTTTTTCAGAAAAGATAAAAGCGACACCCAATGCACAAATTCTTGACGTGAGAACCCTCGAAGAATTTGAAGCGCAGCATCTAGAAAATGCCATAAATGTGGATTGGAATGGAGACAACTTTGATGCAAAAGCCAATATGTTTAACAAAAGTCAACCTGTATTTGTCTATTGCATGAGCGGCGGTAGAAGTCAAAAAGCAGCGTCTAAACTACAAGAATTAGGCTTTAAAACCATTTATGAATTAGACGGCGGTATACTGAAATGGAACGCAGAAGGATTCTCAAAACCCATTTTCAATCAAGTAATTGGAATGACTAATAAAGCTTATCAAACGTTGTTACAGTCCGACAAATTGGTTTTAATTGATTTTTATGCCGAATGGTGTGGTCCATGTAAAAAAATGGCACCTTATTTAATCAAAATGGAAAAAGAAAAGGCAGACAAAGTGGTTATTATCCGTTTGGATGCCGACAAAAACAAAACACTGGTTGCTGATTTAAAAATAGATGCGCTACCTACACTTTTGTTGTATGACAAACAAAAACTAAAATGGAAAAATAGCGGTTTCATCAGTGAAACGGATTTAATAAAACAACTACAATAAGCCATGCTAACCAACGAATCACTCCAATTTTTAGACGATTTAAAAGCCAACAACAACCGAGATTGGTTTTTGAATAACAAAAAACGTTACGACATTTTTAAAAAAGACTACCATCAATTGGTGGCTGCATTTTTAGACAGCATGAAACCCCAAGATGCCTCTTTAGAATTGCTGGAAATTAAAAACTGTACCTTCAGAATCAATCGCGATATCCGATTTTCTAAAGACAAATCGCCTTATAAAGCACACCTTGGCGTTTGGCTTTCCGCTGGAGCAAAAGGTCAAAATCGTTCGGGCTATTATGTGCATATTGAGAAAGGTTCTTGCTTTATTGCTGGCGGTTTTTACGCTCCCGAACCCGAAGATTTAAAAAAAATTAGAAAAGAAATCGCCTTTTTTCATGATGATTTAGAAGTCATTCTTAACGAAAAAAACTTCAAAAAAGAATTCGGTGATTTGGAAATTACGGAATCCAATTCTTTGAAAAATGCACCTAAAGATTTTGAAAAAGAGCATCCGGCTATCCAATATTTAAAACTAAAAAGCTTTGTTGCTGTTCAAAAATTTGACATTCTTGAAGTTACCAAAAAAGATTTTGTTAGTAAAATGAGTACCAAACTCATTGCACTAAAACCATTGAATGATTTTTTAAACAGAGGAGTAACTGCTGACGAGTAATTCATGGAAACGCCAAAACGAAAAATCTTATTTCTTGGAGAAACTTTCAGAGCCGACGCCATCACTTGGATAAACGGATTGAAAGAATTTGGTGATTTCGAAATCATTACTTGGGAATTAAAAACACCAAACAACACATTTGTCCATCGGATGCTTCGTGTTTTTGAATTTTGTTTGGCTTATTTTAGTATAAAAAAAATTGTAAAACAAGAAAAACCCGACATGGTTATTGCCGAGAGAACCACTAGTTACGGTTTTCTTGCTGCGATTTCTGGCGTAAAACCTATTGCAATAGCACAACAAGGAAGAACTGATTTATGGCCAGAAAACGCCATAACATTACCATTAAAAAGAATTATTCAAAATTATGCTTTCAAAAAAGCTACTTTGATTCATGCTTGGGGACCTCTAATGACGGTTTCTATGCAAGAAGTACATGTAGACATGAAAAAAGTGTTAATACTACCAAAAGGAATTGATTTAGAAGCTTTTGAAAATCACAACACTGCAAATCCTAAAAAAATAAATGCCATTGTAACCCGCTCTTTACAACCAGAATATTGCCATGATTGCATTATAGAGGCATTTGCCCTTTTGAAAAAAAGAGGATTCGACTTTTCGTTAACTATTGTGGGGGATGGCAAACAACTTCCATTTTTAAAAATGTTAACAAAAGAGCTAGCTATCGATAAACAGGTTTGTTTTACAGGAAGAATCCCAAATTCAGAATTGCCAAAAATGCTCCAACAAGCTAATTTTTATATCAGTATGCCTATAACCGAAGGAGTTTCGGCCTCTTTATTTGAAGCCATGGCTTGTCAATGTTATCCAATAGTGAGCAATATTCCAGGCAATCAAAGTTGGATAAACCAAAGAGAAAATGGGCAACTAATTACTATAAATGATGCTGAAATGTTATCCAACGAACTTCTTTGGGCGTTTGAAAATGAAAGCTATCGAATGGAAGCCATACAGAAAAACAGACTATTTGTAGAAAAAAACGCCAATTATTCAATTAATATGAAGCAAATTGCAATGCAATACCATCAATTAATTAATCTGTTTAAATCCAATTAATTATGTGTGGTATTAACGGTATTTTACATTTGCAATCGCAACGAAAAATTGATGAAAGGCTACTAACCAAAATGCGTGATGCTCTTGAGCATCGTGGTCCAGACGACCAAGGATTATTTATTGAAAATAATATTGGTTTTGGACACAGACGCCTTTCAATTATTGATACTTCTTCTGCAGGACATCAACCTTTTTTATCAGAAAATGATCGATATATAATGGTTTACAATGGGGAAATTTATAATTTCAAATCGTTCTATTCCGAGTTAAACTGCAAAGGATTTTTACAAAAAACACATTCCGATACCGAAGTTTTGATGCAATTATTTGAATTGTATGGCTTGGAAATGCTAAACCGTTTGAACGGAATGTTTGCATTTGCAATTTGGGACAGACAGGATAAAAAACTAACTGTTGCCAGAGATCGAATGGGTGTAAAACCATTATATTATGCAGTTTACAACGATACTTTTTATTTTGCTTCGGAACAAAAAGCCCTTTTCACTGCTGGAGTTCCTCTTAAAATAGCTACTGACGGATTAGAAGAATTTGTTTTTAATCGGTTTGTTGCTGGTGAAAATACCATGTATGAAAAAGTAAAAAAAGTACTTCCAGGACATAGCCTTACACTACACGAAAACGGAAAAATTAGTATTGAAAAATGGTGGGATTTAAAATCGGAGATTCAAAATCATGCTAAAATTCAAAATCCGCTAGAATGGTTCCGCGAAACCTTTGATGATAGCATTCGATTACGAATGGTTAGCGATGTTCCTGTAGGTGTTATGCTTAGTGGTGGCCTCGATTCATCATCCGTTTTAGCCTCTTTAAAAAGTCAGAATTTCAAAGATATTCAAACTTTTAATATTGGTTTTAAAGAAGACGAACACAATGAAGCCCATTTAGCAAAAATGTTGGCCACGCAATATAATTATGGTTTTGAAACCATGCAATTAGAAAATGAAGCCCTATTTGAAAAATTAATAAGTGCCACTCAATTTCAAGACGAACCTATAATGCACTTGAGCGAACCTCATATTCTGGCAGTTGCTCAAATGGCAAAACCGAAGGTAAAAGTATTACTTTCTGGCGAAGGAGCTGATGAATTGATGGGAGGATACATGAGATATAAAGCATTGCAACATCCGAATTTACTTCAAACATTAGCTCAAATAAATGATTTTGGGCTTTTTTCGAAGAAACCTCGTTTTGAGAAATTAATGCGCTATGCTCAAATTAAAAATAATGATGATCTGGTGTTGTACAATGGTTCTACTATTTATCCAAAAGATATCGAAACTGTTTTTGGCATACAAAATAGTCCAAAAAACGAGTATAGAAAACAAATTTTAGCCGATGCAAAAGAACTTTACCCAAACAATCTAAGAAGGCAAGCCCTCTATTTTGATCAACATACCTATTTATGTTCCCTTTTGGATAGAAATGACCGTTGCACAATGGGCGCATCAATTGAATGTAGAGAACCTTTTTTAGATCAAAGATTAATTGTTGGATTAGGAACTTTAGATGACAAATGGCTATTTACTGGTAAAAAAGGAAAATTCATTCTAAAATCAGCAATGACAAATCGATTGCCTCAAGAAATCTTAAACTTTAGAAAAATTGGATTAAGTGCGCCTTGGGGTGACTATTTATTTAAAAGTCCTGCATTTAAAGACGAAATGACATCATTCTCAAAAAGCGAACTTTTTCAAATGCCCTATTTTGAAAATATTAATGTGCAAAAATTAATACAAACCATCACAAATGGCGACAAGCGAATGATACCTTATATATTACCGCTGTTTATGACCCATATTTGGTTGAAAAATTATGTTCCAAAATACAGTTAAAATCAGAATTATCAGGAAAGTATTGGGTTTCAAAAATATTACAGTAAATTTGGAAGCAATTTAAAAGCCTTACTTTTAATACCGTTTTATGGAAATCAAGAATCAATTTTCTTTAAAAAATTACAATACTTTTGGCATTGAAGCCAAAGCCAAACAATTTGTTGCCGTGCATTCAATTGAAGAATTGAAGCAGGTTTTGCAACAAAATCCTTCAGAAAAAAAGTTTATACTTGGCGGTGGAAGTAACATGCTTTTGACAAAAGACATCGATGCTTTGGTCATTCATATTGACTTAAAAGGGAAAAAAGTAATTCAGGAAACCGATGATTATGTTTGGATTGAAAGTCAAGCTGGTGAAAATTGGCATGAATTTGTACTTTGGACCATCGACCAAAATTTTGGAGGGTTGGAAAACATGTCATTAATCCCTGGAAATGTGGGAACTACACCGGTTCAAAACATTGGAGCTTATGGGGCTGAAATAAAAGATACGTTTTATTCTTGTCAAGCAATACATATTAAAAATCAAGAAATTAAAACATTCAACAATTCCGAATGTCATTTTGGCTACAGAGAAAGCGTGTTTAAAAATGAAGTTAAAGACCAGTATATCATCACTTCTGTAGTTTTTAAATTAACGAAACGCAATCACAAAATCAACATTTCATATGGCGACATTGCTGGCGAATTGACTAAAAATAATATTGAAAACCCTACTTTGAAAGACGTTAGTAATGCTGTAATTGCAATTCGTAAAAGCAAACTTCCGGATCCCAAAGAATTAGGAAACAGTGGAAGTTTTTTTAAAAACCCAATTGTTTCAAAGGCAGCATTTGAAAGTATTCATAAACAATTTCCCGAAATGAAATATTATGAAATATCAGAATCAGAAGTAAAAGTTCCTGCAGGTTGGTTGATTGAACAAGCTGGATTCAAAGGAAAACGTT
>CAIRNC010000551.1 GCA_903879875.1 uncultured Bacteroidota bacterium | reverse complement strand
TCGTGCCCGACACATAAGTTTTTAGAAAATCGCCCACTTCTGGATAAGTCAATTCCGTAATTTTAGCAAACAATTCGCTGTCATTAAAAGCTTTATTGACCCCATACACGTTGGCTAATTTTTGCATTAAATCCAAAATTCCTCTTTCGCCATTGCTTTTTTCTCTAATAATAATGTCAATACACATACCAATCAAAGCTCCTTTTTCATACACATTCAAATATTGGTCTTTGTAAGGCGGAATCAACACATTAGCACTCATAGACGTAAACGGCATGTTGTCATGCAATTTACTAGCGTTTTCCATTTTTTTAGACAAGCGAGTATAGAAATCCTCTTCGGTGATCAACCCTTGATTGATTTGAAAAAGATTAGCAAAATATTCCGTCACACCTTCATACATCCATAAATGTTTCGACATTTGAGGGTCGTTATAATTAAAATCTTGAATTTCTTTAGAGTGTATGCGCAACGGAGTTACAATATGAAAAAACTCATGCGAAACCACGTCTTTCATTTGTTCTACAAGTTGGTCTTTGGGCAACATTTCAGGCATCACTACTGTAGTAGCAGTCGGGTGTTCGAGCGCGCCAAAACCCTTGGCATCCTCTTTTTTAACGTCAGACAAATACAAGAGCACACTGTATTTTTTAGTAGTATTAAACGTGCCTAAAAAGTTTTTTTGCGCCGTCATCATCGTTTTCATTTCAGGCGTGATACTCTCGGCAGTATAAACGCCGTTTGGCGAATAAACCGCAATCAAAATATCCATTCCTTTGATGTTAAACGTAGTATAATCGGGTTTGGCATACATAATCGGGTTTTCAACCAACTCTGCATATCGACTCGTTGTAAAACGATCCGAAGTTTTGCTAGCATCAGTATCCGTCATAGAAGTCGCACCCCACAAAGTCTCTGGATGCAACACGTTGAGTTGATAAGGCAACGTCAAAAAAGTATTAAAATAACCAACAAAGCAGTGAGTGTTAAGCATCACATTTTTGCCCGCTTCAATGTTGGTTCCCGCAGGCGAAAAAATTTCTTTGCCAAACTCGCCTCCTTTTTCTTGATCATAAGTATCGTTTACCCAATAAGTAATTTTTGCAAGTTTCTTTGCTCCCTCAATTTCCCAGGAGTTTAAATCGAGTTTAGACACTTTCAGGGCTTTGTTGTTGGCATCCAAAGCCGTAAAATCGTCAACAAATTTCCCGTAATTATCAGTAGAATAAGTGCCAGGCACCGTTTTTGGAATATAATAAGTAATCTTATCCGTCACAATTTTTGGAGGCACAACACTCACCATGACCTTATCGTTACTAATCGTGTTAAGATTTATAGTAACCTGAACTTTAGCCGATTTGTCTTGTCCAAAAGCCGAAAAAGAAAGTGCCGAAACGAGCAAAACAAGCGTGTAAATAACTTTTTTCATTAAATATACCATTTAAGGGTTAGCGTAAATTGTTTTCTGATTTTTTGCAAATATAAGTCCAAAACCATTTCCAAACTCTAAAATAAAGTTAATTCAATTTTCACTAGAGAAAACGCATCTCATAGTCAAGAAAACGCATCTCTACTACAAGAAAACGCGTCTCTAC
>CAIRNC010000550.1 GCA_903879875.1 uncultured Bacteroidota bacterium | reverse complement strand
ATTACCGATTTTTATGTTCGCCAAAAGAACTTTACCAAAGCGTTACATTTTGTAAACAAAGCGTTGAGTATTGACAATCAAAACAGGTTGTATTGGAAGCGTTTTGCAAACATCAATAAACAAATGAACTTTTTTGAAGAAGCCGAATTTGGTTACCGAAAAGCAGTTGAGTTTGGCGATTACCAATTGGACACTTGGTTGTTTTGGGTAGATATTTTACAGTTTTTAGGAGAATTTGAAACGGCTGTTCACACTTTGTTGCAAGCCTCTGAATATTTCCCAGAAGAATATGAAGTAGAATACCGTTTGGCGGGTTTATATTTTATGCTTTCTGATGATAAAAAAGCAAAATTTCACTTGTGCAATGGCTTGCGATTGAGTTTTAAAAACCACACTTTACTCCAAGAATTATTTCCTGTAATTTGGGAACGAAAAATGGTTCAAAACGCTATCGATAAACACAAAAAATAATGAGGCTGATTGAAAAGAAATATGGGTTAATTGGTAAAAACATTGCCTACTCGTTTTCAAAAGGCTATTTTACGGATAAGTTTGTCAAAAACAATCTAACCAATTGCAGTTACCATAATTTTGATATTCAAGAAATCTTTGAATTAAAGAAAATCCTTAAAAAAAACCGAAATTTGAAAGGATTGAATGTTACTATTCCCTACAAAGAAGCCATCATTCCTTATCTGGATCAATTATCTTATGACATCCTAGAAATTGGCGCTGTCAATGTAATACGATTTACAGCAAAACGTAAATTGAAAGGTTACAATACGGATCATTATGGATTTAGAAAAGCACTACAACCACTACTACAACCTCATCACAAAAAAGCATTGATTCTAGGCACAGGAGGCGCTTCAAAAGGAGTTGCTTTCGCTTTGAAAAAATTAGATATTCCGTTTACTTTTGTTTCCCGAGTGGCTTCAAAAAACGCCCTTGATTACGAATCGATTGATGCCACTGTTTTTGAAGAATATCAAATAATCATCAACTGTACTCCTTTGGGAACAAGTCCCAAAACTGATGAATGCCCATCAATTCCTTACGAAAATTTCAGTCCTCAGCACCTTGCTTTTGATTTAATCTACAATCCAGCCGAAACACTTTTTCTACAAAAAGCACGAGAAAATGGCGCTTTAACTGAAAACGGCCTAAGAATGCTTCACTTTCAAGCAGAAAAAGCTTGGAAAATTTGGAACAAGTAAACCATTCTTTTTAATCGATTGTTATTTCAAACACAAATTGGCTATGATTTGATTCTCGTAGAGTAATGAATTTATTTACACTTCAATAAATCGGAAGGTTAGATTGATTCTTGGAGATGTAATCCTTGTTGATGGTGGCAGTCGGTGAAGCCAATGGGTTTGGGTTGTTCCTTTCATTACTAATAAACTTCCGTTTTCTAAAAGCAAAGAAACAGTTTGATTTGTTGCTTTGTGCTTGAATGCAAATTTGCGTGCTGCGCCAAAACTCAAGGAAGCTATAGCACCATTCTTTTTTAAATCTTTTTCAGCGTCACTGTGCCATGCCAT
>CAIRNC010000549.1 GCA_903879875.1 uncultured Bacteroidota bacterium | reverse complement strand
GGAAGTATTCGCGTTCTTTTTAATTATTATGCGAAAATAGCTCAGTTGGTAGAGCGCGACCTTGCCAAGGTCGAGGTCGCGGGTTCGAGCCCCGTTTTTCGCTCAAAACCATACTGCTTGGATGGTGCTTGGATGGTGTTATATTTAATTAATTTTTTTTTTAAAAATTAGAAAATAACATTTAAAAGTAATTGCTCGGATGGTGAAATTGGTAGACACGCTGGACTTAAAATCCAGTGAACAGCAATGTTCGTGCGGGTTCAAGTCCCGCTCTGAGTACAAAACGGCTTCATTTTGAAGCCGTTTTTTTTGTTTAAAATATTTATTTTATGGGAGCTTTTGTTATTAGTAAGAGATTTGATGATTATTATAAATTTGAATTTACATCAAGAAAAGGCAAGACTATATTTACAAGCTTAAGATATGAACTAAAGTTTGAGTGTGAAGAAGGAATTGAATATTTCAAAAAAGCTATTGACAAAGCAACCTTTATAAATGGAAAATCAGGAAGTGGAAAATTTTATTTCAAAATAGTGATAGAAGAAGTTCACTTTGCAACAAGTAGAAAATATGCTACAGAATTAATGCTTCAAAAAGGTATAGTAGAAATTCAAAAATATGCGCAAAGTTCAGAAATTTTAGATTTTTCTTTTAATCATTTTGAATTTTCTTTTAACGAGATTACTTCATTAGATAAAAAGACTTTTCTTTAGATTTACTACTTGTATTTTTTTAAGAATTTAATTTAACGACAATTCCATTTAAAATTTCAACTGTTAATGGTTTTGGATGAAAATCAATAACCATTTTAAAACTTTTTGATTTTTCTATATCAATTGGGTCGATTGACGACGTTAATAAAATAATCTTCAATTCAATATTTTCAAAATTTTTCGTGCTTAATTCTTCAAGCAACTCCCATCCATCAATTATAGGCATATTTAAATCTAAAAAAACCAAAAGCGTTTCTTTAATTTCGTTTCTAATATTAGTCTCATTCAATAAAGAAAAATGCTTTAAAGCATCTATTCCATTTATTAAAGTAGTTGTTTCAGACTTGAATTTTGATTTTGAAATCACAAGTTTTGATAACAAAAGAGCTATAGGATCATCATCAATACAAATTATTTTTTGAGGCATTATTTTTAAATTTTAAATTTCAAAATAAATGTAGAGCCTTTATTTACTTCACTTTCGACTTCAATTTTACCACCCATACTTTCCATTTGTGATTTCACCAAATACAGTCCAAGCCCTCTACTATCGACATGTTCATGAAAGCGTTGATACAAACCGAAAATTTTATCTTTGTTTTTTGTTAAATCGATGCCTATGCCGTTATCTTTAAATTCTAATTGTATATAACTTGCATGAGAAATAGCAGCTATTTCAAGTTGTAAATTTCGTTCGTCTGATTTGTACTTCAGAGCATTTGTAATAAGATTTAAAAATACACTTTCTAAATACGCTTTATTAAAGTAAACTTTCAAATCTTCTGGGATATCTATAGCGATATTAGGTTTCATGTTTTTTAGAAGAATTTCATTTTGATGTAAAACATCATTTAAAAGAGAACCAATATTAATATTTTGCCGTTCTATTGTTTGATTTTCTCTTATAATAACCACTTTTCCCAAATCTGAAATGGTTTCATTTAACATGTAAGTAGATTTTAAAAATCCGTCAAAAATCATTTTCAACTCTTCGTTTTCAATTTCAATTTCATCACTTAATTTTAAAAGACCAATCAAATTTGATAAAGGGGCTCTAAGGTTATGAGAAGTTATATAAGAAAACTGTCTTAAATCATTATTTTTTTGGGTTAATTCATTAATTAATTCTTCTTTTTCTTTTTCTTGATTTTTTCTTTCGGTGATGTCTCTTTGTATGGATATCCAATGCGTATTTTCGTTTTCAAAATTAAATACAGGGACCATAGAGAATTGTACCCAATAGGCTACCCCGCTTTTCTTATAACTAATAATCTCAATTTCGCACGCTATCTTATTTTTTATATTTTCAGTAAGTTTTTCAATTTCATAACTATTTGATTTTTCACCCTTGAAAAGCAATGGTGATTTCCCGATAACTTCACCATAATTATAACCAGACATGACGGTGAAAGCTTCATTAACAAATACAATGTTCGGTATCTCGGAATCTGTTGTATTAGAATCGGTTATTACTACAGCATCGTTAGTATTAGTAATAACGGTTTCGAGTAACTTAAGTCTTTGTTCTTCTTCCTTTCTTTTGGTAATATCTTGCATTGTTCCAATCATTCTTAAAGGAATTCCATCGTCATCAAATACAAGAAAACCTCTATCTAAGACATACTTGTAACTACCATCTTTACATTTAAAACGGTATTCATCTTGCCAACGTTCCGTTTTTTGTTCTAAAAAAGAATACAATTTTACAGATACTCTAATACTGTCTTCTGGGTGAATTCTATCAAACCACCATTTAGAATTGGTGCTTATTTCTTCTTTTTTATAACCAAAATAGTCTTGAATTCCTTTGTTCCACACAAATGCGTTTTCAACAATATTCCAATCCCAAATGGTGTCGCTTGTTGCTTTTACTAAAATATCATATTGCTCTTTAATTTCTAATGTTTCTTTGTTTGCTAATTTAACTCTTTTGTAATTATTTAGATTTTTGGCGTTATTGGCTTTTATTAAATAACTAAAAACTAGCCCT
>CAIRNC010000548.1 GCA_903879875.1 uncultured Bacteroidota bacterium | reverse complement strand
TTCTACACCCCTTTATTGCTTTGTATGATTGAATTTTTTAAACGTCCCAAAATAGAACTTAGTCGGTCAATGTAAATTTTATCTTATCAGATAATTCATTTTTACCAGCAGCATTTTGAATTCCAACTGCATAATATTTGGCTATCAGATAGGGAACATTTTTTACGATAAGCTTGTGCGAATCTGATTCAACGCATCCAATTTTATATTCTTCAGTTTCCATCGAATCGAAAACATAAACTGTGAAGGTTCGGGCTTCTCTTTTATGTTTTTCTAAACCCGTTAATTTTGCAAGCATCACTTTTGCAGTGTGGGGGTCGACCCCTCTCACTATTCTCTTAATCACAGCTTTATCGGCCAAGCCGTGAGGTGATTTCGGATTGTTTGAATCGAAACCTGATTTATTTATTAGTTCAATCTCGTTGCCGCAAATAGGTTTAACGTAGATCAACAATTGTTTAATATAGCCAAATACTACAGCTGACTGGGCATTGCGTTCCAATATTTTGTCGTGATTGCCTTTTGCTACCGTAATCAGGTTTTTTAGTTTTTCCAATGAAGGTTCAAATACAGCACGAGTTACAGTTGGCTCGGGAAATATTCCGTCATAATAATAAACTCCATTTATCATCTTGACTCCAAGTGCATAAACCTCACTGCTGTCACGGCCATCGCAATGTAAAACAGGTTCGTAAAGAATAATTACTGTCATGATTTTGGTATTTAATGGTTAAAAATAATGATGTAGCAAATCTACATCTGAAAGTTGTAATATTTATGTAAATTTCCGTTTTTTATTTATATAAAACCGTTTTTTTTCAATAAAAAAAAAGGCGACTATTCCTGTAAGTTTTAAAACCCCATGCCCAAATGCAAAGCCCTTATTACACAGTCAAAATTAGATAATCGTCTGCTTTAGGTCTTTGGATTTTTTAAAATGACTTAATGCGGCTAATTAAATAAAAACTAGACTATAACAAATAGCATCAAGCATTTATAATTTATAACGTAAGTCCCAAATCCTTACAATTTTCTTGTAATGAATTTTTACAATCATGCTCTATCGTTTTCACAATAGCCCTGAACTCCCTTGGTGAAATGCCGGTATGTTCCTTAAATTGTAATGAAAGATGCCCCTGATTCGAAAAATTCAACTTATCGGCAATTTCAGTTAAACTTAAAGGGGTTTTGTTTATATAATCTTTTACTTTTTCTATTCTTACTTTTTCAATAAACTTTTTCAGAGGAATCTCCATCAGTCTCGAAAAAAGCTTTGCAACATGGGTGTAATCGTGATATATATTATGTTTAATTGTCTTTGTAAAGCTTTTGGGAGGCATTAAATCCTCTGATTCAAAAGCATTTAAAATAAGCTCAATAGTTTTCCGAACAAGCAAAACTTCTGGCTCATGTTTTTCCTCATGCCGCAAGTCGGTCATGCAATGTTGTAGCTCCATAAGTGCCTCCTCACTAATCTCCCCGTCAATCTCAATTTGCACCGCTTTCACTATTACGGGCTTCAAACCCATTTTTAGTAGGTTTTCCTGAAATCGCATCTTGTACAAAAGACACGGTGTATGTCTTAAATGATGAAGCATGATAAAAAGATTTTTATTTGACCGATGTAAAATTACAAATTAATCTGTTTATAAACTATTACAAACAAAAAAATAATAATTGCTGAAGTTCAATTAGTAAATACAACTAAAACCCATTTTCCTCCAGAAAAATCTCCATTAGTCTCGACACAGGAAAGTCGTGAAGCTTATCGGTAGAAGTCTTATGAAGATGCGCTAAGGTTTTGGGCACTTCATTGTCAAACTCCACCGCATGAAAATAGGCATAAAATGTTTTGTGGGTAAGTTTGTGTATGTGCTTTGCACTTGTTTTAATATGATGATAAGGTGTTTTCG
>CAIRNC010000547.1 GCA_903879875.1 uncultured Bacteroidota bacterium | reverse complement strand
CTGTTGCCCATTCTTCTAGGAGTTGGTCTAAGTCTATTTTTTTCTTGTTGTAGGCTTTAAAAAACGAAGCGTCTTCGATGTGTTTGTCATAATTAGAAGCGAGCAACTTATCGTCGTGTTGCATGTCTTTTTCGAGTTGTTTGATTTGGCTTTCTACTTTGCTCAAACGGTTTTGCAATGATTTTCCTTTCTTTTGGTCTTCATAAGAAACTTTTGCAGTGGTAGTCGTTGCTTCTTTTTTAGCTACATCTTTTTTCTCTACTTCGCGCATGTTTTCGAGGTTGCGTTGCTCTAAGAAATAATTGATATCGCCCAAATATTCTTTAATCTTTTGGTCTTTGAATTCATACACCAAATTCGACATGCCTTGCAAGAAATCTCTATCGTGCGACACCAATAGTAAGGTGCCTTCAAATTTTTGCAAAGCGGCTTTCAATACATTTTTAGATTTAATATCCAAGTGATTCGTAGGCTCATCCATCAGCAAAACGTTGATGGGTTGCAAGAGCAGTTTGCATAGCGCCAAACGGTTGCGCTCGCCTCCTGAAAGCACTTTTACTTTCTTCTCTACATCGTCGCCTCTAAAAAGAAAAGAACCCAACATATCGCGCACTTTAGAACGATTGGAATCCGTTGCGGCATCTTCCATAGTGCGTAGCAAGGTAATTTCGCCATCGAGATACTCGGCTTGATTTTGAGCAAAATAACCTACTTGTACATTGTGTCCCATTTTGATGTTGCCTTGGTATTCAAATTCATTGACAATGGCTTTGATAAAAGTCGATTTTCCTTGTCCGTTCTGTCCTACAAAAGCAATTTTGCTACCTCGTTCTACTAATAAATTGATGTCTTTCAAAATCACTTTATCGCCATAGGCTTTGGTTACATTTTCGGCTTCGATAACTACTTTTCCTGGTACTTTCGATACAGGAAACGAAATATTCATTACCGAATTATCGTCTTCATCGACCTCGATACGTTCTACTTTATCTAACTTTTTAATTAACGATTGCGCCATAGAAGCTTTAGAAGCTTTGGCACGGAATTTTTCGATTAATTTTTCGGTTTCTTCAATTTTCTTGGCTTGATTTTTTTGAGTTGCCAACTGCTTTTCGCGAATTTCGTGGCGCAATTCGAGATATTCCGAATAAGGTTTGTTGAAATCATACGCCTTGCCCAACGAAATTTCTATAGTACGATTGGTTACATTGTCTAAAAACATTTTATCATGCGAAACAATCACCACCACGCCTGAATAATTGCGCAAGAAACTTTCCAACCAAATGATACTTTCAATATCCAAGTGATTGGTGGGCTCATCGAGTAGCAAAATGTCATTGTTTTGAAGTAGCAATTTAGCCAACTCAATACGCATACGCCATCCGCCCGAAAAAGTTTCAGTTAGATTTTCAAAAACATCACGCTTGAAACCCAAACCGAGAAGAATTTTTTCGGTATCACCAACATAGTTGTAGCCTCCAAGCAAATCAAATCGATGGGTATAATCCGATAAATCTTCAATTATCAGCGAATATTCTTCACTTTCATAATCGGTTCTAGTAACCAATTGATGGTTGATTTCTTCTAATTTTTTCTCTACTTCTTTAATTTGAGTAAAGGCTTGATAGGCTTCTTCGAGCACGGTTCGACCTTCTTCAAAATCAATATCTTGTCGCAGAAATCCAATTTGCACTTCTTTGGCTGTTGAAATACTTCCTGAATCCGGTTTAAAATCGCCTGCTAAAATTTTAAGCATGGTCGATTTGCCAGCGCCATTTTTTCCGACAAGACCAACTCTATCGCCAGCGCCCATTCTAAAAGTTACTTCTTCAAAAAGATAAGTGCCTCCAAAGGAAACCGACAAATTGTGTATATTTAACATATATATGTGACTATTGTTACATTGAGAAAAGTACAAAAGTGTACCTTCGCAGAAAATTTTTGCAAATGTTAAAAAAAGGATCCAAACTATATAGTATTTTAACAGGAACTTGTCCTAAATGTCAAGAAGAAAGTATGTATCAGGATAAAAACCCGTTACATTTATCGAAATTACTCAAAATGAACGAAAAATGCAGCCATTGTGGATTGCATTACCAGATTGAACCCTCCTTTTTTTATGGCGCCATGTATGTGAGTTATGCTATGAATGTTGCACTGGGAGTTGCTGCCTTTATTATCTCTTATGTTATATTTAATTCCAATTTAAAAACGGCCTTTGCTGTAATTTTAATTTCTACAATATTATTATATCCTTTTGTATTGCGATGGGCAAGAAATATTTATATCAATATTTTTGTCAGCTTTAATCCAAACAAAGACAAAGCATAAATCGTTGTTTTTTGAAGTCTAAAAAAGGGAAAGAAATATCTCTTGAGTAATAAAATTTATTTTTAAAATTCCCAAAACAACAATATTTAAAAAAAACTTCTACTTTTGCCGCAGAAAAACAAACCTATGGCAAAGAATTTAGTAATCGTCGAATCTCCGGCTAAGGCAAAAACAATCGAGAAATTTCTAGGATCCGATTTTCAGGTAGAATCTAGTTATGGTCACATTGCCGATTTGCCTTCCAAAGAAATTGGTGTTGATGTAGCAAATGGTTTTAAACCCAAATACGAAGTATCTTCCGATAAAAAAGCTTTGGTTTCAAAACTAAAAACATTAGCCAAAAATGCCGAAATGGTTTGGTTAGCGAGTGATGAGGATCGAGAAGGAGAAGCTATTTCTTGGCATTTGTCAGAAGAATTAAAATTAGATAAAAAGAAGACAAAGCGTATTGTTTTTCACGAAATCACAAAAACTGCGATTTTAAAAGCCATTGAAAATCCACGTGAAATAGATTATAATTTAGTAAACGCTCAACAAGCAAGAAGGGTATTAGACCGATTAGTGGGTTATGAATTGTCACCTGTTTTATGGAGAAAAATAAAAGGAGGACTTTCAGCCGGTCGGGTTCAATCGGTTTCAGTTCGATTAATTGTTGAACGAGAAAGAGAAATTATCAATTTTAAACCCGTTGCCTCCTATTCCGTTCAAGCTGAATTTACAAATGAATCAGGAAAATCATTCAAAGCCAAACTTCCAAAAAATTTCAATACAAAAAAAGAAGCCGAAGATTTTCTAAACAAGAATTTAGGGTCTATATATAAGGTAGCGGATTTAGAAACGAAACCTACCAAAAAAACGCCTGCAGGACCATTCACCACTTCTACTTTACAACAAGAAGCCGCTCGTAAATTGTACCTACCTGTTGGAATCACCATGCAATTGGCACAACGATTATACGAAGCAGGACTTATTACTTACATGAGAACCGATAGTGTAAACCTATCAAAAGACGCCATGGAAGCGGCTCAAGCCGAAATCATAAAATCTTATGGTGCTGCTTATGCCAAATCGAGAACTTTTGTAAATAAAAGTAAAGGTGCACAAGAAGCACACGAAGCAATTCGTCCAACAGATATGTCGCTGCATACCGTAAACATTGACAGAGATCAAGCCCGATTATATGATTTGATTTGGAAAAGAACCTTGGCTTCACAAATGAGCGATGCTGAATTGGAACGTACCAATGTGAAAATTGAAGCCAATAATCACGATGAACTTTTTACAGCTTCTGGAGAAGTTATCAAATTTGAAGGTTTCTTAAAAGTTTATCTTGAAGGAAATGATGATGATGATGAAGAGCAAGAAGGTATGTTGCCTGCAATGAAAGTGAACGAAAAACTAACGAACAATTACATTACAGCTACTGAACGCTATACTCGTGCCGCTTCACGCTATACTGAGGCTTCGTTAGTAAAAAAATTAGAAGAATTAGGAATTGGTCGTCCATCCACTTATGCGCCAACAATTT
>CAIRNC010000546.1 GCA_903879875.1 uncultured Bacteroidota bacterium | reverse complement strand
TGGATTCCGACAACGATGGAATTTTTGACGTTGTAGAATCCGGTAGCAATGCTATTGATGCAAATATGAATGGAATTATTGACGGAAATCCTACCGCTTTTGGTAGCAACGGACTTTTAAATTCGTTAGAAACAACTCCAGATAGTGGTACTTTAATTAACTCAATTCGTAATACTGACAATGATGCTTTAAATGATTATCTTGATTTAGATAGTGATGCCGATAGTTGTTCGGATGTCATTGAAGCTGGTTTTACTGACGGTGATGGCGATACACTTTTAGGCAACAGTCCTTTGACTTTCAATTCAAACGGTGTTGTAACTTCTGGAACAAATGGTTATACGGTACCCAATGCCAATTATATTACAGCAGCACCAATTAGCATTATTACACCTATTGCAGATCAAACCACTTGCGCCACTGCAAATGCTACTTTTACCATTACTACCAATACGGTAAATGGTTATCAATGGCAAGTATCAACTAATGGAATTAGTTATTCCAATATTACAAACGGAGCTGTATACTCTGGTGCTACTACTGCTACATTACAAATTACAGGAGCAACTAATGCCATGAATGGTTATAAATATCGGGTAGTTTTGTCTAAAAACGGAAACACTTGTGGTAAAACATCAGTTGAAGCCACACTAACCGTTTTAGTACAACCTATAATTATACCATTAGCAACCTTAATTCAATGTGATGATAATTTAGATGGGCTTATTGATTTTAATTTAAGACAAAAAGAAAGTGAAATTTCTACCAACGCAGCGAATGAAGTTTTTACCTATTATTTAAATCAAAATGCAGCTCAAACAGCTAACCCAGCCTTTTTAATTGCCAATCCAACCGTTTATAACAATGTCAACGGAAATACCGTTTGGGTACGAGTTGAAAATCCTATAAGCTTGTGTTATGACGTAATGCATATTAATTTAAATGTTGTGGCAACACAAATTCCTCCTGGAACCCTTTGGTCTTTTTCTAAATGTGATGATTATTTTGATGCCGCTCATGACGATTATGATGGCGTTACTGCATTTGATTTCCATTCTGTAACTGCTGCAATCAATGGCATTTTACCAACAACTTCAAGCTTTACAATAAATTATTATCGCAATGAATCCGACGCTTTGGCTGAAAATGATCCTTCTGGAAATTCATTAGCGATTTCTCAAAATAGTGCTGATCCAATTAATATTTATAATTATAGAAACATTGGTTATCCGAATCAACAATTTATTTGGGTTCGTGTAGATAGCACGGTTCAGAATGCTTGTTTCGGATTAGGTCCTTATGTAAAACTGACTGTTGAAGCTTTACCTGTGGCACATCCTGTAACAATGACAAGAGTTTGTGATAGAGACACTACGGATGCTTTAGTAGATTATAATTTTGACACCTCCACGATACAAACAAGTGTTTTGAATGGTCAAACTAATGTAACGGTTACTTATTTTGACGGAAACAATAATCCGCTTTCAAGTCCATTACCCAATCCGTTTTTATCCGGTTCTCAAAATATTAGAATTAGAGTAACTAATAATGCAACCAACGACCCAGCAGGTGCTTGTTTTGACGAAACTACTTTAACTTTAACTGTTGATGAAGCTCCGAAAGATTTTACGATTGCACCAAATTTATACACCATTTGCGATGACGAACTTGATCCATTATTGCAAGATGGTAGCTACAATTTTACATCGTCACAAGCCATTCAAGATGCTGTATTATTAGGGCAACCTGCTGGAATGGATGTGAAATATTATGATGATACCAATGCGTTACTTTCGTCTCCCTTATCCAATCCGTTGCCTGTTTTGTATTCAAAAAATATCAAAGTAGAAATTGAAAACCCAGTCAATCCTACTTGTAAAATTTCTAAAACAATTCCTTTTGTAGTAAATCCAACGCCAAAAATCGAATTACTCCATGAAGATAAAGTTTGCTCAGGAGCCAATAATGTACCTGTTACTTTAGAAATTGGACTTCAAAGTGGTTCATTAGCCAATTACAGTTATGAATGGTATTGGGGTGGTGTTTTAATTCCAGGAGCTACAGCGGCTACTTTGCCTATAACAGTAGATGGTAATTACACCACAATTGTAACCGATATTTTAACGGGTTGTAAAATGACTCGAACCAATAATTTGACCTATTCACAAGTGGCAAAAATTATGGATGTTATTGTAACGGATATTTCAGAAAACAATACAGTAACAATTATTATTGATCCAAGCAGTATTGGAAGTTATGAATACAGTATTGATAATCCAAATGGTCCTTTTCAAGACAATGCCTTTTTTGAAAATATAGAAGCTGGAATTCACACCGTTTATGTTAACGATAAAGACGGTTGTGGAATAGCTTCACAAACTATTGCGGTAATTGGCGCTCCGCATTTCTTCACTCCTAATGGCGATGGTATTAATGATTTTTGGAGCATTAAAGGTGTTAACGGAATTTTTAATAAAAACTCAAAAGTGGTCATTTTTGACCGATTTGGAAAGTTTATTAAAGAAATTCTAAACGGTAAAGATGTAGGTTGGGACGGAACCTATAATGGTCATCCTTTAGATGCCGATGATTATTGGTACGTACTCTATGTGGATGATGGAAGAGTGGATCGAGGACATTTCACTTTAAAAAGATAACCCAATTGAAGTAGATTCCAAAACAAAATACAAACCCCGATAGCAGTACTATCGGGGTTTTTGGTTTTTATTTCTATTTGTGCATAGGTTCTGCAAATTCAAAAGATATTTTCAAAATTTTTCATTAGGTGTATATTGAGAGTTGATTAAAAATGAAAATTCAATTGAATGTATCCCAATTTACCTAAACCGGATTCGGTCCATCTCGTGGTATTATTTTTTTCAAATGTAGAATTATCTACAACAATAGTATGTTTTATATATATCATGGGTTCAATAGACATAGAAAAGTTTTTGGAAATCCTGTATTGAATGCCTAATAAAGGCGCTAGTCCAAAATTATATTGGTCTTTATTGATGTTTTTATAATTGGAATAATTCCCTAGAAAATCAATTCCATAATAAATCGTCCAATAGTCATATTTTCGTAAGTTTCTATCAATTCCAATCTTGATACCTCCATTTATAAATCCGTTTTCGCTATCGTCTTTTTCATAACTTAAACCGGCTCGCCATGCTGTTTTTTGGCTTTGCTCATAGCGATATTCTATGGCATAAGCATTTTTATCCGATGAGAAAGCGGAATTTACAAATTTTGAAATACCAATACCAACCTGATGTTTGATTAGATTGGGATTGGACAAAACGGATTGTTCGGTTTGTGAAAATGCATATTGAGTAAACACACACAACAATACGAATAAACTTTTTTTTATCATTTTAATTCAAATAACTGGCAAAAATAGTTCGTACTTTGGTTTCAAAGTCACCTACAT
Source organism: uncultured Bacteroidota bacterium (assembly GCA_903879875.1). Lineage (GTDB taxonomy): Bacteria > Bacteroidota > Bacteroidia > Flavobacteriales > Flavobacteriaceae > Flavobacterium. The sequence continues at coordinate 1,038 of CAIRNC010000546.1, read as the reverse complement.
AAGTATTTATATTTTCAGAAGTACCGTCAGCATAGACAATAAAAATTTCGGTTTTATTGTTGATTTTTTGATAAGATAAATCACCGATTTTTGCATTATTATAAAACACTTCCGCATCTGAATTACTATTGATTTGGGCTGGTGTTGGGTCAGTGTAGGCAGACAATGCTTGTACATTTGAGGCATAAACTACTTTTAAATTGCCTTCAGTGAAGGTGCCGTTTATGGTTTTCAAATCGTCTTTGACAGATGTAATATTGGCATAATCGGCATCATACAATTTAAAATTAGTCACCAGAGATGTGCCACAACCTTGTGTTGTGTTGGAATTATAAGCCAGTTGAAACTCCGTACTAGAAACTCTTCTCCATTGAAAAGTGTGCGTGAAAGGCGATGTAAAAATACTTATGTCAGCATTAATTGGCATAGAAAAATTAGTACCCGTTTCAAAAGTTACATTCGTTAAATTCAACGAAAACTGTAAAACATTGTTTCTTTTTAAAGTTAAACTAGCTGCATTAGGAAGCCAATAAGTGTTGGCATTAAACGAAGTGCTGATGTCGCTATAAGAATTTAAACTTAACTCCGAATCAATAGTAGGTTGCGTTTGTTTGGATGGAAAAAGCAAAGTAATTACACTCGAATTACTTTGTTTTGACCAAGATTGTGAGGATGCATTCCAAGTATAAACCCCTGTTCGGGTAGCAAACTGAAATTTGTCGTTCATTATTATTTTTCCGTATTGCAATTCAAATTTGTCTGACAACGTTTTTATCCAGGAATCATTGTATTGTTGATTGGTTCCGTTGAATAAGGAATACAACATAAAGTTAGACATATCGCCATCATTCAGGGTGTTCAAGCAACCGTAAAAATCGTTTATGGTTTTAGAAATATTTTGTTTGTCTTCGGCTACTGTAGTTGTTGAAGTACTACTGCTGCTGTCTTTGGAGCAAGAATACAGTAGAAGTGAAAAAATACACAGTGCAAATAATTTAGTTTTTAATGTTTTCATTGTTTGTTCATTTTGTTTTTAAT
>CAIRNC010000545.1 GCA_903879875.1 uncultured Bacteroidota bacterium | reverse complement strand
GTACGCATAAGGGGACTGCGAAATCCGCAGACCCTCGACATAATATCTCATGAATAGCTCATAGGAGGTTATTGCCCTATCCTCAAAACGGAAAAGAAATCCTCGATATTATAGCTTTGAAATGTGAATTTCCAATTTATAAAATTTCTAGTTTGTTATTGAATATGGAACTAAAAGGAGTGATTCGTCCGTTACCAGGCAAATTATTTGAAGCCATATAAAAAGCCGTTTCTATAATTGGTAGAAACGGCTCTTTAAAATAATTTATAATGTGATTAAACCAATTGATTTGCAACTAAATATTCAGCAATTTGAATCGTGTTGGTTGCAGCTCCTTTTCGCAAATTATCGGCTACAATCCACATGTTTATCGAGTTTGGCTGACTTTCATCGCGACGAATTCTACCCACAAAAACATCGTCTTTTCCATGTGCATAAAGTGGCATTGGATAGGTATAAGTGTCGGTATTGTCTTGAACAACTACTCCAGGCGTTTGGTGTAAGATATGTCTCACTTCACTTAAATCAAAATCGTTTTGGAATTCAATATTTACTGCTTCGCTATGACCGCCAACTATAGGGACACGAACGGCTGTCGCTGTAACGGCAATGGAATCATCTCCAATAATTTTTTTAGTTTCGCGTACTAATTTCATTTCTTCTTTCGTGTAGCCATTGTCTTCAAAAAGGTCACATTGCGGAATTGCATTTCTATGAATAGGATATTTATAAGCCATTTCGCCTTGAATCCCTGCATATTCATTTTCTAATTGTTGCACCGCTTTTACGCCGGTTCCTGTTATGGATTGATATGTAGAAACAATTACGCGCTTGATGGTATATTTTTTATGCAATGGTGCTAAAACCAAAACCATTTGAATAGTAGAACAATTGGGATTGGCTATTATTTTGTCGGATTTGGTCAATTCAGAAGCATTGATTTCGGGAACTACTAGCTTTTTTGTAGGATCCATTCGCCACGCCGATGAATTGTCAATTACAGTTGTTCCTGCCGCAGCAAATTTAGGCGCCCAATCCAATGAAGTTTGACCACCGGCTGAAAACAAAGCGATGTCTGCCTTCATATCAACAGCGGTTTGCATTCCAACAACCTTATATTTTTTTCCTTTAAATTCGATTTCTTTTCCAACCGATTTTTCTGAAGCTACAGGAATTAATTCGGTTACAGGAAAATTTCTTTCGGCTAAAACTTGAAGCATAACTTCACCAACCATTCCGGTTGCACCTACAACTGCAATTTTCATATTTTACTATTAATAATGAAGGACAAAAATAAGTAATATTCAATTCAAAAAACAGTTGACATCATAAAAAAAGCAACTAAAAAGTGCTCTACACAATTTTGAAGTGTTGCTGAAATGTTAAATTTATGTAAATACTTTGGAAACTATTTTGGTATTTAAAGTTTCCAAAGTACATTTGCACATCAAAAATTGGAATAAAGAAGAAATTTTCGAAAAAACTCATATATAAATGAAAGAGAAAATCATCAAAACAGCAACAAATATGTTTTTGAAACTGGGTTTCAAAAGCGTAACTATGGATGATATTGCTTGCGAAATGTGTATTTCTAAAAAAACGATTTACAAATATTTTCAAAATAAGGAAGTGTTAATTGAAGAAGGGACAGAAGCCGTTCATCAAAAAATCCATTCCTTAATGGACGAAGTGGTAGCAAAAAACTACAATGCTATTGAAGAAAATTTTGAAATGCGTAAAATGTTCAAAGAAATGTTTCAATCCTTTGATCATTCTCCTGCATATCAACTTAAAAAACATTATCCTGAAATTTATGCCAAAATGATTGCTAATGAAATAGAAGATTGCAATTATATGTTTACACAAAATGTTATAAAAGGCATCGAACAAGGTCTTTATAGACCCGAAACGGATATTGAAACCGCTGTTCGTTTTTATTATACTTTAATTTTTTCAATAAATGAAAACACATTATTAGAAAAAGAAGCTTATGAACTGGAAGGCAAAGCATTAGAATATCACACAAGAGCATTAGCTACCCCAAAAGGATTATTAGAACTCGAAAAACAACTATCAAATATAAATAACTAATTAATGAAAAAACTTTTTTTAATACCCTTCTTCGCTATTGTACTCGTTGCAAAAGCACAAGAATCTAAAAACGAAACATTTTCCTTTACTTTAAAAGAAGCCGTTGAATATGCGATTCAACACAATTATTCGGCAATTAATGCCAATAGCGATATTGAAATTGCAAAACAAAAGAAATGGGAAACGACAACCATTGGTTTACCTCACATTAACGGAACGGTAGGCTATTTGAACAATCTTCAATATACCAAACAAGGTATAACAGGTGGAGGTGCTTTTGGAGGCGTGCCAGGTGAAGTGTCTACTATTGCTTTTGGGACAAAACACAGTATGAATGCTAGTGCAACACTTAGTCAGTTACTTTTTGACGGTTCCTATTTGGTAGGTTTACAATCGGCAAAAGTCTATTTGAAAATATCTGAAAATGCAAAGCTGAAAACCAATCAAGAAATAAAAGAAATTGTTATTAATTCTTATGGAAATGTGCTTTTGGCTGACGAAAGTATCTTAATATTTGAAAAAAACAAAAGTGTTCTCGAAAAAACATTATTTGATACCAATCAAATCTTTAAAAACGGATTGATTGAAGAAGAAAATGTGGAACAATTACAAATCACATTAACATCCGTAAATAGTGCTTTGGCAAATGTAATTCGTCAGAAAAAAATCGCCATAGACATGCTGAAATTAATTCTAGGAATTAACTTAGAAAGCACGTTAACATTGAAAGACCAATTGTCTATTTTGTCACAAAACAATATTGATTTGCAATTGCTTCAAACTTCTTTCGACTCAAAATCAAATATTGATTATCAAATAGGTCAGAATTTAGAAGAAAGTAAAAAGCTGCTTTTAAAACTCGAAAAAAGCAAAGAATTACCTTCATTGGGCGCAGCATTAAACTATGGATATAACGCTTTTGGCAACGAATTTCAATTTTTATCACAGGGTCAAAAATGGAATAATTTTGCCAATCTAGGAATAAGTTTAAATGTGCCTATCTTCAGCAGTTTTGGAACAAGCGCAAGAAAACAGCAAGCAAAAATTGCGATTGAACAAGCTAAAATACAACTTTCTGAAACGGAACAAAAACTTAAATTGCAGTTTGAAAAAACCAAAAGCGATTATGAATTTAGCATTGAACAATTAGCAACTTCTAAAAACAATCTAGCGTTAGCCGAACGCATAGAAAGCAAACAACAAATCAAATTCAAAGAAGGGCTTTCAAGCAGTTTTAATTTAAGCGAAGCCCAACGACAATTGTACACCGCTCAACAAAATTATTTACAAAACATGGTAGATGTAATTATAAAAAGAGCCGCATTAGAAAAGATACTAAACAAATAAAATACAACAACAATAAATAATAAATTATGAAAAAAACAATCTTCATCTCAGCCCTTTCGTTACTGATTTTCTCTTGTGGAAAGAAAGAAGATAGTGCCAACATTGATACCTTGATAGCATCAAAAAACATTAAGGAACTTCAAGCTAAAAAAGCGCTCATACAATCTGATTTAACTAAAATTGACGAAGCCTTAGCCACACTTGACGTGAAAAAAGAGGAAGCTTTGGTTACTGTACTTCGAGTTAACGACACCCTTTTTAATCATTATCTCGAAATTCAGGGTAGTGTAGATACTAAAGAAAATATTTTGGTTCAACCCGAATTTCAAGGAACTTTAATAGCATTAAATGTAAAAGCAGGTCAAAGAGTTTTAAAAGGACAAATTCTTGGTCGAATTGATGATGCCGGATTAAGCCAACAAGTTGCTAGTTTGGAAAACCAATACGCTTTGGCTAAAACTACTTTTGAGCGTCAGAAAAACCTTTGGAATCAAAAAATTGGTTCCGAAATGCAATATTTACAAGCACAGACACAAATGATTTCTGCACAAAGAGGAGTTGCACAAATCAAAGCACAATTAGCAAAAACCGAAATCAAAGCGCCTTTTTCTGGAATTATTGATGCTGTTTTTGTAGAGAAAGGACAAGTTGTTGCGCCAAGTTTGCAAGGATTAATGCGTATCGTGAATCTCTCGAACATGTATGTGTCTACAACCGTGCCTGAAGCTTATATCGGTAAATTAAAAGTTGGAACAGAAGTGGATGTTTTTTTAACTTCTTTAGGAAAAACGTATAAAGGAAAAGTACGTCAAATAGGTAGTTTTATCAACCCTAACAATAGGAGTTTTGGAATTGAAGTTGCCGTGCCAAATCCAGAAAATTTATTGCGCCCGAACCAAGTAGCCAAACTTAAAATTGTGGATTATATCAATAAAAATGCAATTATAGTTCCTACTAATGTGATTCAAGAAGATGGCGAAAAAAACAAATATGTTTATGTAGTTACCAATTCAAACGGAAAATCAGGAAATGCGAAAAAAACAATTGTAAAAGTGGGACAATCCTCTGACAATGTTACTGAAATTTTAAGCGGAATTTCAACTAAAGATTTAATTGTAACTGAAGGTGCAAACGCCGTTTCAGAAGGAATGAAACTTAATTTCTAAAAAAAGTTTAGAAGGTTATGAGTTTAGAAGGTTTAGTATCGAACTAATAAACACAATAATCTTTCTAAATCTTACTAAATTTTATTAAACTTTCTAAACTCTTTCTATGAAAATATATTCTTTTGAAAAATTAATTGTTTGGCAAAAATCAAGAAAATTAGCAGTATTAATTTACAAAATAACTCTAGTGTTTCCAAAAGAAGAATTATTTGGTCTGACAAGTCAAATGAGAAGATGTAGCATTTCAATTCCTTCTAACATTGCGGAAGGTTCTGGAAGACAAACATCGAAGGAAAAAGCTCGATTTACAGAAATAGCTTATTCATCTGCATTAGAATTATTAAATCAATTAATGATTTCATTGGATTTAAATTATATTAATGAAGAAAATTATTTAAAAACTAGAACAGAAATTGAAGAAATTACATTTATGTTAGATTCTCTTCGTAAATCACAATTAGAAAAGGACTCTTAAATAGTTTAGTAAGTTTAAAAGGTCAATAGTATTAAATCTAACCTTTTATAAACCTCCCTAAACTCTTAACTTTATTCAAAAACTTTAAACTAAAAAATAACAAATGCACAGTATTAATCATAAAAAATTCGGCATTTCCAATTGGGCAGTTGAAAATCGTGTAACGGTTTACATTTTAACTGCTTTAATAGTAATTACAGGAGTTTACGCCTATATCACCATGCCTCGTGAGGATTTCCCAGAAATCATCGAAAACAAAGTCTACATTTCATCTGTTTTTCCAGGAAATTCAGCCGAAGATGTAGAGAAATTGGTCATCAAACCATTAGAAAAAGAAATTAAAAACATCAGTGGTGTCGACAAAGTAACTTCGAGCTCGTTTCAAGATTACGGAATGATTATCGCCGAATTCGATGATGACATTTCGATTGACGCCGCCAAAGTAAAAATCAAAGATAAAGTTGATAATGCCAAAGCACAAACCGATTGGCCAAATTTGGATAACGGAAGCAAGGTAGAACCCAATGTTTTTGAATTGAACATTTCAGAAGAAGTACCTATTCTGAACATTAATTTGCAAGGAAATTACACTACCCAGCAACTTAAAAAATACGGTGAATTAATCCAAGACGATCTCGAAGAAATCTCCGAAGTGAAGAAAGTGGATATTCTTGGCGTAGATGACAAAGAAGTAGAAATTGCAGTTGACATTTTCAAAATGACCGCAGCACAAGTGACTTTCGATGAAATTCAAAATGCGGTCAAATATGAAAATATGACGCTTTCTGGAGGAAATTTAGTGTCACAAGGTTCAAGGAATAACATTAGAATTGTAGGGGAAATCAAAGACCCAAAAGAGTTAGAAAACATCATTGTAAAATCGTTTGGCGGAACAGTTTATCTAAAAGACATAGCCGTTGTAAGTTTCAAAGAGAAAGAAAAAACGACTTATGCTCGTGAAAAAGGCAATGAAGTCGTGATGTTGAGTGTGAAAAAACGTTCGGGTCAAAATATGATTTCGGCAATTGAGCAAGTAAAAGAACGAATAGAAAAAGCACAAGCTTCCTATTTGCCCAAAAACCTAAAAATAGAAATGACCAATGACCAATCTTCGCGTGTAGAACATCAGGTGGATGAATTGTCAAATCACATTATCTTCGGGATTATTTTAGTAATGATTGTGTTGATGTTCACAATGGGATTGCGAAATTCCTTGTTCGTAGGAGCCGCGATTCCGCTGTCGATGATGATTGCTTTTGCCATACTTTCAGCATTGGGATTGACCTTGAACACGATGGTATTGTTCGGATTAGTTATGGGATTAGGAATGTTGGTCGATGACGGTATTGTGGTAGTCGACAACGTTTTTGCCAATATGAAAAAAGGAATGGATCGGGTAACGGCTTCGAAAGTAGGTATTGGCGAAATCGCTTGGCCCGTAATTTCATCGACAGCTACGACCTTGATGGCGTTCTTACCTTTTGCCTTATGGCCAGGAACTATGGGTAAATTTATGAAATATTTCCCAATGACTTTGACCGTAACACTTACTGCATCTTTATTTGTAGCGATGGTGGTTAATGCAGCAATGACAGGTGGCTCAATGGATACCGAAGACCGAAATATCTCCAAAATTAAATTAAAAAAATACACAAAAATTGGATTATCTATTGCGTTAATTTTCGGCATATTAGGATATTTTTCAGGAATTTCTTTTGGATTTCTTGGATTAAATTTTAATAAAACTTTTCAAAAAGCAATATGCCATATTTCTCTTATTTCATTAGGACTAATGTGGCTATACCATTTAAAACTTTTCCAATGGACACAAGATTTCCAACACAGCTTTTTCCCAAGAATGGAGGAGAAATACAAATTGTTTCTAGCCAAAATATTAACTAAAAAGAATTCTTGGATTGCGTTAGTATCTATTATTGGAATGTTGATTTTTTCATTTATGTTGTTGGGGATTTTCCCGAGAAAAGTATTGTTTTTTCCAGATAACATTCCGAATCAAGTTATTGCGTATATCGAATATCCACAAGGAACTACGATTGAAAAAACCAATAAAGCCACTTTATTTGTAGAAAAACAGATTATTGGTATTTTACAAAAATATGTTGACCCAAAAACAGATAAAAACTTCCTTGCGGAATCAATTGTTGCTCAAGTAGGAAAAGGTGCTGGTAATCCGAACGTAGATGCAGGTTCGGCCTCAGAAACGCCATTTAAAGGAAAAGTAACCGTAAGTTTCTCCGAATTCAAATTTCGTCAAGGCATCAACACTTCGGATATTTTAGATGAAATTCGATCTAAAGTAAAAGCCATTGCGGGAGCCACAATTACGGTCGAAAAAGACGCCAATGGTCCACCAGCTGGATATCCTATTAGTATCGAATTGAAAGGAACCGATTATGATTTGATGTTGAAAGAAGCCGATAAAATGATTGCTTTTGTCAATGCAAAAAACATTCCCGGTATCGAAAAATTGAGCGTAGACATCAATAGAGATAGTCCTGAACTCGAAGTAAAAGTGGATCGAGTAAATGCAGGAAGCATGGGCGTTTCTACAGGTCAATTGGGCTTTACCTTACGTCGTTCGGTTTACGGTCAAGAAATTTCGACTTATAAAGAAGGTGATGACGATTACAATATTGTAATGCGAATGCAAGACGACCAACGCAAGAATGAAAACATTCTTTTCAATCAATCGTTGACGTTTAGAAACCAAAACAATGGCCAAATTCAGCAAATTCCGATTTCGGCAATTTCGCAAACCGAAAAAACAACGACTTATAATCAGATCAAAAGAAAGAATCACAAACGAATAATGACCATTTATTCTAATGTTTTGACCGGTTTTAATGGTGATGAAATTACCAAACAAATCAAAACCGAATTAAAAAATTATGAATTACCAAAAGATTTAAGCTATTCGTTTTCTGGAGTTCAAGAAGAACAAGGTAAGAATCAAAGTTTCTTGATGTATGCGCTCTTCTTGGCATTGGCAGGAATCACTCTTATTATTGTGTTGCAATTTAATTCGGTTTCAAAAACTATGGTGATTTTATTCACAGTAATCTTGAGTTTTAGCGGTGTTTTCTACGGTTATGTCATTGCGGGAATGGATTTTGTAATTCTAATGACGATGATGGGAATCATTTCGCTTGCCGGAATT
>CAIRNC010000544.1 GCA_903879875.1 uncultured Bacteroidota bacterium | reverse complement strand
TTTTTTATTGAAGAAAATATTGACAAAAGTCCGTCCCTCTTGGCAAGTGATAATTTCAATAAAAAAGAATCTTCAAAGGTAATAACGGATTGTATTCAGCAATTAGACGAATATTTTGCAAGTACACGGAGGCAATTCGAATTGAAACTTAATCCAGAGGGAACAGAGTTTCAAAAAAAGGTTTGGAGTAAACTCATCAAAATCCCATACGGCAAAACAAAATCATACCTTGATATTGCTAAACAAATAGGTGACGCCAACGCCAACCGAGCTGTAGGAAATGCCAATGCAAAAAATCCGGTATCTATAATTGTTCCGTGTCATAGAGTAATTGGCAATACAGGAGAACTGGTGGGATATTCAGGAGGTATGTGGAGAAAAGAATGGTTACTTAATCACGAGAACAGCGCAGTGTTTGGAAAACAAATTGAGTTGTTTTAAAACCCCAAATAAGATTAAATTATCAATAAAAAGTAATCCTACTTACTTGCCGTTATTACATTAAAGTCAAGTATTACAGTACTTCCATTATCTTCGAAGGAAACTTTGTCTGCGAGATTTCGCATTAAAAAAACGCCTCTGCCATTCGGTTTGTCGATGTTGTCTGGATTTGTTGGGTCTGGTAAATTCGAGAAATCAAATCCTTGTCCTTCATCTTTTACAATAAAAGAAACATGGTCTTTATGTGTTTTAAAAAGGATGTCGATACTTTTAGTTGGATTTGCAGCATTGCCATGATAGATGGCGTTATTTACAGCTTCGGTTATTGCAATCAGAATATTACCATAATAATCTTCACCAATATTGTATAAATCACAAACGTCCTCCACCATTCGCTCTACTAAAATAATGTTCTCGGCTCTTGAAGGAATTCGCAATTTTTGATTTTCTGAAAGTACCATAATTTTACTTCTCTATTTTATTAAAATAAATATTCACTTTTTCTTTGTAAAACGGGTTTAAAGAAGGCGGCACCGACTTTAATAACTCTGTCTCTTGTTGCTTTAGCCTATTATACTCCAAAAATTGATTTGGGTTACGTTTAATTTCATCCTTTGCTTCATTAGATTGTCTTTTTTCATCCATCTCCCTCTCCTTCTCTGCTTTTTCACTCTCAAGAAGGCGTGTTAAAATTTCTTCTTGACGCTTAATGGTCTCTTGACTTAGCATTTTGTTTACAAGGTCTGTTTCTGTCTCCTCCATTTTATCTGCCAACTTGCTCATTCCACCAGCACCCTTCCCATCTTTATTTATCTGGTCACCCATTTTTTGGATTTCCTGACGAATGGCTGCTTGCTGAGCAGCTAGTTTTGCTAATTCCTGACTCATTCCATTTCCTCCAGAAGTTCCTGGTTTTGTTCCAGGTTTATTCCCATTCTTTTGCATCCCCTCTTTGAGTTTCTTAATCTGTTCGTTCAATTGTTCTTGCATTTTCCTTAGACTTGATGCAGAAGGCTTGCTTCCTTTTCCACCTGGCTTTTTACAGCTGCCATTTCCTGGAGGTCCATTTTTCTTTTTTGCTTCTGCTTGCATTTGACTCAACGATTCGTTAAGCATTAGGGCTAGGTTATTTATGGATGTCATTGCAAATTGCTGACGACTTCTGCCTTCCTCTTTGTGATTTCTTCCATCCATTGATGGAGCTTCAGATAATTCAATCTCACTCACCGCCTTTTCCATGTTCATATTAATAGCAGAAATCTCTTTGTTAACAGATTCTTTTATTTTGGGATTTCTTTTGCTTAATGCCAACAAACTATCTTCAATCATCTTCGAGTCATCTTGAAGTTTTTTCTGTTGCTTATCAATCTTTGCAATTAAAGGATCGTTCAATTTTGTTTTTTCAAAATCACTCATTAGTGATTCTTGACTAAACGAAAGCCGAATTAAGTTCTCTAATATTTGACGTAGTTTGTCAATATCCTCGCCCTCCTGTTCTTGCTCCTCTTTATCTTTGGCTTTCGCCATATCTTCAGCCATTTTTTCCATTTTTTCGGCTGCGCTTTTTTGCGATTTTGAAGCTGATTTCTTCTGACCACTTTTTAATTGATCACTTCCACTCTCCATATCCTTTTTGATGTCTTCTTGCTTTTCTTCTGTGTTTTCTAGCTTCTTTGGTTGTTCCAATTCGCTATTCTTTTTTTCAAGTTCCTTTAAGTCCTTTTTTAGCTCTTCAAACTGTTTATTAAGAGATC
>CAIRNC010000543.1 GCA_903879875.1 uncultured Bacteroidota bacterium | reverse complement strand
GTATCGTTTTTGCTTACTTACGTAGTAAATATGCGGTAACTGACTTGTTCAGAGATGTAGCTGCTAAAGTAGGTGATCGTCCAGGTGGATACACGCGTATCATTAAAGTTGGAAATCGTTTAGGAGATAATGCTGATATGGCAATGATCGAATTAGTAGATTTCAATGAACTATACAACGGTGGTAAAAAAGAAGTTAAAAAAGCTAAAAGCCGTCGTGGTGGAAAAGCTAAAAAAGAAGAATCGGTTACTGAAACTCCTGTTGCAGAAACTGAATCTGAAACTACCGAAGCTACAGAATAATGATTTTCAGTATTCAATAAAAAACAAGGATAAACTTTTATTAGTTTGTCCTTTTTTTTTGAATTAAATTTGCCAAACACAACTTCTTTATAAGTACACAAATGAATTACACAACTCGTCAAAACGCACTACTACTACTAAGTGACGGTACTATATTTTACGGAAAATCTATTGGAATTAAAGGCACTACAACTGGTGAAGTATGTTTCAATACTGGAATGACTGGCTATCAAGAAATTTTTACTGACCCTTCGTATTTTGGTCAAATTATGATTGCTACAAATGCACATATTGGTAACTATGGTATAAACGATAATGAAGTGGAATCAGAATCGATTAAAATTGCTGGTTTAGTGTGTAAAAACTTTAGTTTTAATTATTCTCGTCCTGATGCAACAGAAAGTCTAGAAGATTATTTTATAAAACAAAATCTTATTTGTATCTCCGATGTTGATACGAGAGCTTTAGTAAGTTATATCCGTGATAATGGCGCTATGAATGCTGTTATTTGTACTGACGGAACAGATGTAGAAGAACTTAAGCTTGCTTTGAAAAAGGTGCCTGAAATGAAAGGATTAGAGCTTGCTTCAAAAGTTGCTACAAAACAACCTTATTTTTATGGCAATGAGAATGCAACTTTCAAAATTGCAGCTTTAGATTTAGGAATTAAAACAAACATACTTCGTAATTTCGCTAAGAGAGATTGCTACATAAAAATATTTCCTTTTGATGCCACTTATGCCGAGATGGCTGACTTTAACCCCGATGGCTATTTTTTATCTAATGGGCCTGGTGATCCAGAACCTTTAGTTAGTGCTATTCAAACGGCTAAAGAAATTTTGGCAAATGCCAAACCGCTTTTTGGCATCTGTTTGGGGCATCAAGTTATTGCTTTGGCTAATGGTATTGCCACCTACAAAATGTTTAATGGACACAGAGGTATCAATCATCCGGTAATGAATTTACTAACTGGCAAAGGGGAAATTACTTCTCAAAATCATGGTTTTGCAGTGAATAGAACGGAACTAGAAAGTCATCCTGATTTTGAAATTACACATGAACATATAAACGATCATACCGTAGCAGGTATGCGAATGATAAACAAACCTTGTTTCTCGGTGCAATATCATCCGGAAGCCAGCCCAGGACCACACGATTCTAGCTATTTGTTTGATGAATTTGTAGCTATGATGGCGAAATAAGCATTTTTTCTATTCTGATTTTTTAAAATCATATAAAACATTTTCGCTTGAAGTAAAATATGTTGTATTTTCGAGAGTTATTTCTTCTATAATTTCGGGTTTTGGTAGGTTTACAAAATTGCCGTTTTCATCAAAACGTTGCATAAATTTATCCTCAGCGGGATTGTAATCGGGTTTTTCCCATTCGTAACGAATTAGTTTTTGATAATCGGGAGTTTTAAAATAGAGTGCGAAACCAAAGCCTGTAAGTAAACCTGAAATATGTCCTTCCCATGAGATTTGTTCATCAACATGCGGAAATACATACCATATTAGACTTCCATAAATTAAAATGACCAAAAATGACAATGCGACCAAGCGGTAATATTTTGTCAAAATTCCTTTAAAGAGCATAAAACTGACCAATACATAAATTAAACTGCTTGCGCCAATATGATAGGAATCTCTTCCAATTACCCAAGTGAGTAAGCCTGAAAACAAAATGCCGTAACCAATTATTGGCAATGAAATTTCTCTATAGAAATAACGTAAAGCAGCTAATAATATAAATATAGGAATCGAATTGTTGTACAAATGTTCT
>CAIRNC010000542.1 GCA_903879875.1 uncultured Bacteroidota bacterium | reverse complement strand
TGTCCAAGTAAAAGTAGCATTTGTAGTAGTAATTGATGAAACGGCAAGTGCTGTTGGTATTGGACATGTCAAAATTAATTGTACTGTTGTAGTATGACAACTATTTGTACTACTACAAGCAGCGTCATTTGAATAATGAACTCTAACTGCACCAGCAGTAATTGCAGTAACTGTTAATGGTGATGCACCAAATGCAATTACAGTATTGGTTAAATCTGTAACTGTAACGTATTTGGCTGTTCCAGGTGCTGCAGCTAAATTACAGGTAAACATATAATTAGAACCAACTAGAAGTCCAGTTACGTTGGAGTACTCTGAGGTGTAATTACATGTTGAAATTGTCTGTGGCAATCCGGAGTTTTCTGAAGTCGCAGAGCCAAATGGAGAAGTTGTAATACATTGAGCATAACTTCCTTCGACTAGTCCAAGAAGAAATACTAAAATAAAAGTAATTTTTTTCATAATTAATAATGATTTGTTAATATACGTTGCGAATGTATATAAAATAATTTAAAAGTAATTCATAAAAAAAGACCTTTAACATTTTAAAGGTCTTCTTTTTAAGTGAAATCAATATTTTGAATTATGTTTAAATAAATTTTCTATGTAATACTTGATACATTTACAATTTCATTTGCATCAGCGTCATAATCTACTCCATCAAAATCAAAACCAAATAAATTTAGAAAATCATGTCTGTATCCAGATAAATCACCAATTTCAGATAGATTTCCTGTGTCAGCAACTTTCCATAATTCAGCAATTTTAGCCTGAACATCATCACGCATTTCCCAATCATCAACTCTAATTCGGCCTTTATCGTCAGTAATCATAGGCTCTCCAGTATACAATCGCTCTTGAAATAATCGTTGAATTTGTTCTATGCAACCTTCATGAATCCCTTCTGATTTCATTATTTTATATAATAATGAAATATATAAAGGAATAACTGGAATAGCTGAACTGGCTTGAGTTACTAAAGCTTTGTTTACAGAAACATAGGCTTTACCGTCTATACTTTTTAAACTATCAGAAATAGAAAAAGCAGTGGCTTCTAAATGATCTTTGGCACGACCAATAGTTCCTTTTCTATAAACAGCTTCTGTTAAAGAAGGTCCTATATAAGAATAAGCTACAGTTGTTGCGCCATTTGCAAGTAAATTGGAATTTTTTAATTCTTCAATCCACATTGACCAATCTTCGCCTCCCATAACAGCTACTGTATTGGCAATATCGTCATCTTGACATGGTGCAATACTGATTTCTGAAACGATTCCAGTATGAAAATCAACCGTTTTATTAGTGTATGTAGTTCCTATAGGTTTCAAAACCGAACGATGTAAAACGCCTGTTGTAGGATGTAATCGAACCGGTGAAGCTAAGCTATAAATTATCAAATCGATTTGTCCTAAATCTTTTTTAATTAACTCTAAAGTTTGTTGTTTCACTTCATTAGAAAACGCATCACCATTAATACTTTTAGCATACAAACCAGCATTGTGCGCTTCGCTTTCAAAAGCAGCTGAATTGTACCAACCTGGAGAAGCTGTTTTGCCTTCCAATGGCGGTTTTTCAAAAAACACTCCGATTGTTGCAGCATCTGAACCAAAAGCACTTGTGATTCTTGAGGCCAAACCAAAACCAGTAGAAGCGCCTATTACTAACACTCTTTTTGCACCTTCTATATGTCCTTTTGATTTTACATATTCAATTTGGTTTTTTACATTTTGTTCGCATCCTTTTGGGTGGGAAGTCAAACAAATAAATCCTCTCATTCTTGGTTCTATGATCATATTTTAGGTGTATTTAAAATTCTATAATTTTGTTTTTTTTGTTTATTTTTTTGCGTTATGCAAAAATATATAACAAATATATATCAAAAAATTAATTCAACAAGGCTTTTGCGTGATTTATGGCGGAATCAGATAGTACAGCACCCGACAACATTTCGGCAATTTCGATGACTCTTTCTTCGGGATTCAATATTTTTAATTCCGTCTGGGTTTGATTGTTTGAAACGTATTTGAAAACTTTATAATGCATTTTTCCTTTTGCAGCAATTTGAGGTAAATGGGTGATGGATAAAACTTGCATATTTTGGCTCATCTGACTCATAATTGCAGCCATTTTATTAGCTATTTCGCCTGAAACGCCCGTATCGATTTCATCAAAAATAATTGTTGGAAGTTTAGAATAATCTGCTAAAATAGCTTTGGTAGCGAGCATAATTCTCGACATTTCACCTCCTGAAGCTACCTTTTTTAACAATCCAAAATCAGAGCCTTTATTTGCAGAAAACAAAAATTGGATGATGTCTTTTCCGTTTGTAAAATAATTAGTTGTTGCTTCAATTTCGATAGAAAATCGCGCATTTGGCATCCCTAATTGTTCTAAAATTTGAAGTAATTTATCAGTTAAAACAGGAGTAGCATTCATACGATTTTCATGAATTAGAGTTGCTTTTTCATCTAATTCTTTTTCAGTATTCAAAATAGTTGCTTCTATTTTCTTGATTTGGATTTCAAGATCATCAACGGAGAGTACTTTCGATTCTAATTTTTTTTGAATAAATAATAGTTCATCAACGGTTTTAACTTGATGCTTTTTTTGTAATAAATAAATAGATTGCAACTTTTCATTTATCAATTCTAATTTTTTCGGATCATCTAGCAATTTTTCTGAACATTGATTCAATTCAGTCAAAATATCATCAAACTCAATTACAACGCTATTTATGCGTTCATATAATGGTTCAAATTCTTTTGAAATTGCTGCTATTTTCTGTAAAGACGACTTAATTTCTTTTAAGTTTTGTATAACCCCAATTGGTTCTGTTTCAGCAAAAGCAATAGCTTTTTCTATATTTTCTTTTATAAATTCAACATTATTTAACTGCTCGAAAGTGTTTTCCAAATCTTCTTGAGAACCTGCAATTAATTTTGCCGCAACAAGCTCGTCTAATAAAAACATATTATAATCTTGTTCCTTGTTGGCTTCTTTCAATTCCAACAAAAGCGAAGAAAGGTGATTTTTATCGTTTTTATATGTTTTTAGTAACGACTCAAATTCTAAAACTAAAGCTTGATTTCCTGCAATTGCATCAATAATGACAAATTGATTGGTTGCTTCTGATAATTCTTGCGTTTGATTTTGAGAATGAATATCAATTAAAAAAAGTCCTAATTCTTGTAATTCTTGTAAATTCACGGGACTATCATTTACAAAAGCTCTTGATTTTCCGGAAGGTAAAATTTCTCTCCGAATTATGGTTTGCTCTTCATAATCCATGTCGTTAACTTCAAAAAAGGAATGTAGTTGGTATTTCGAAATGTCAAAATGTGCTTCTATTACACATTTTTCATCTTTATGTTTTAAAGATGTTAAATCGGCACGTTTTCCTAAAACTAAACCTAAAGCTCCCAAAAGAATCGATTTTCCTGCACCTGTTTCTCCAGTAATTGTTGAAAATCCATCAGAAAAATCTATAGAAAGTTGTTCTATTAAAGCAAAGTTTTTTATAGAAAGCGATGTTAGCATCTTAATTTTTTAAATGAAAGAATAATAATTAGAAAATTAGAGCTTACGAATTATAATTTAATAGCAGCCCATTTACTAGAATTAGAAGGAGAAAATCGATTTAATTTATCAATTAAATCTGCCATTTCAATTTTTGGACCTCCTGAAAAAACACTTTGAATTTCGTCTGATTTTGCATCAAAAAAGATTCTTGTAACAAATGCATTTGGTCGAGTAGCATTCAGTTTATCTAATGATAGAATGGCTGCTTTAATGCTTTCTTTACTTGTTTTTAAATCTTGGTTCATCGTATCCAAACCTTTATAATGATAGTCATACATTGCTTCTCTAACTCCAGAAAAAGTATTTGAAAGCCAATCGTTTACTAAGAAATATCGATTTTGATTTCCATCGGATTGCGACCATCCTTTGTAGCCGCCTTGTTGTGCTACATTAACAATTTCTTGCGCGGTTTGCAAGGCATCAGAACCTCCTTTTAAAGAAAAAGTATCACCATCAAAACCAATTATCACATTAGCGTAAAATGCCAAAACAGAAATTAAATTAGAATCAAAACTATTTGGATTATAAGTTAAATTTTCAAATTCAATATACCTAAAATTAAAGTCTTTGTCGTTATAATTAAAGACAGGGGAAGTGTAAGTTGATTTAAAAACGGGTCTCGAAGATTGAACTTGAATGGTTGCTACAAATTGGTCTGAACTGAAAGAGGTAATATTTATTACCATCGAACAATCAATTTTCTCTTTTTGTTTAAAATTTAACTCAGTCCATTTGGTTTTGTTTACAAACTCGTTTAACGCAGTTTCTAAAGTTTTGAAAACCTGTTGGTTCGGTGTTGAAGTGGCTTGTGCATTGACTCTTACAGTGCAATTCAATTCTTGAGCTTGAATACTTGCAGTTGTAAAAAACAATAAAAAAAAGATTATTTTACGCATAATAATGAGCTATTACTTTATTTAAAATATCGTTTGCAACGTCTTCTTTCGATTTTAATTCCATAGGTTCTACCTTGAAATTTTTATCTATAAAAGTGATTTTATTGGTTGCTTTCCCAAATCCAGCTCCTTCGTCTTGAAGTGAATTAAGAACAATCAAATCTAAGTTTTTTTTCTGAATTTTCAACTTCGCATTTTCAATTTCATTTTCAGTTTCTAAAGCAAACCCAATTAAGAACTGATTTTGTTTTATTTCACCTAAAGAAGCCAAAATGTCTTTCGTTTTCTCTAATTCGATTGTAAAATTGGTATCCGTTTTTTTAATTTTTTGCGATGCCACTTGTTTTGGCCTGTAATCGGCTACAGCAGCAGCAGCAATTGCTACATCAACATTTTTAAAAACAGCCTGACATGCGTCGAACATGTTTTGAGCAGTAATAACGGGAATTACATCTATTTTATTATGTGCAATTTTCAAATGTGTAGGCCCAGAAACTAAAATTACACTGGCTCCTAAATCAGCGGCACATTTTGCCAAATCAAAACCCATTTTTCCTGAAGAATGATTGCCTATAAAGCGTACCGGGTCAATAGCTTCGTATGTTGGTCCAGCAGTGATTAATATCGTTTTTCCTTTAAGAGGTAATTTATTTTCAATCTCTGATTCAATAAAAGATACGATATTTTCAGGTTCTGCCATTCGACCTTCACCTGAAAGTCCGCTCGCTAATTCTCCATTTTCCGCAGGAATCATAATGTTTCCAAAAGACTGAAGTGCTTTAAAACTGGCTAAAGTGGAAGAATGTTTGTACATGTCCAAATCCATTGCAGGAGCAAAATAAACAGGACATTTTGCAGATAAATAGGTAGCAATTAATAAATTATCACAAGTGCCATTAGCCATTTTAGAAAGCGTGTTGGCCGTAGCTGGAGCGATAATCATTAAATCAGCCCAAAGTCCAATTTCAACATGACTGTTCCATAATTCATTTTCAGTATCTTCTGAATAGAAAGTAGAATAAACGGGATTTTTGGACAGTGTTGATAATGTTAAAGGAGTAATAAAATCTTTAGAAGCAGGTGTCATAATTACTTGAACTTGAGCACCTGCTTTTATAAAAAGTCTAACTAAAGTAGCAGTTTTATATGCAGCAATTCCACCAGAAATACCTAGTACTATTTTCTTACCGCTTAAAACTGACATCTTTTATTATTTAGAAGTATCTCTATAATGAATTTTTTTATCTAGCCATTCTTGAACAGCCAAAGCGTGTGGTTTAGGTAGTTTTTCGTAAAATTTAGAAACTTCAATTTGTTCTTTGTTTTCAAAAACTTCTTCTAAACTATCATTGTAAGTAGCAAATTCTTCCAATTTTTCAGTCAATTCTTTTTTAATTTCAGAATTGATTTGGTTTGCTCTTTTAGCCATAATTGTTATTGCTTCATACACATTGCCTGTAGGTTCTTCAATTACCGTTTTATTGTAAGTGATAGTACTAACTGGCGCATTCGTCTTTTTTAAATCCATGACTTTATTATTTTATAAATTGTTTTAAATCGGTTTCTATTTTCGCTAACATCAGGTCAGCCTGGGCTTTATACTTGGTATTTGAATTGAATTTCAGCAATGAATTATAAGCGGTTTTAGCATTTTTCAAACGTTCTTCCATTTTTGAAGGAACACTATTAATAGCTAATTTGTATGTAGAATCAAATTTATAATACAACGCTTGCTCCTTATATATTGTACCAGGAAAGTCAATAATGAAATTATCTAAAGCTACTAAAGAGGCTTTATAATCAGATATTGTATTGTACTGTTTGGCAATTTCAAAAGCCTTTTTTTCTAATTTTTCTCTTAATTGTTTTACAATAACATTAGCTTCACTTAAATATTGTGAATCTGGAAAAGCATCAATAAAATTTTGAAATTTATCAATGGCTTTATAAGTATCTACTTGATCCAAACTGTAAGTTGGTGATAATTTTGAAAAACAAATTGCTCCAAGATAGGAAGCTTCTTCAATTTTTTGACTTTTAGGATAGCTTGATACAAAACTTTCAAATTGATATCCAGCAGAATAAAATTGTTTTGTTTTATAAAAAGATTGTGCATACATGAAAAACATCTTTTCTGCTTGAGGCTTACCTCTGTATGATGGTGCTATTTGTTCAAAAAGGCGAATGGCTTTTTCGTATTTCCCTTTTTCATATTGCTTTGTTGCTACATCAAATTTAATTGCAATATCCTCCGATTTCAAAGCTTTTTGAAATTCACTACAAGAGCTAAAGACAACAAGAATAAGTAAAATAGAAATAAATTTCTTCATTATATAATTTTGGTTTTTATTAATTATTTACTGCCTTTTGCTTTTTTAAAAACCAAGTGCAAATTTAGTTATTAATTGCAGACTACAAAACATTTTTTTATAATCCTCAAATTCAAGTATTTTCGTTCAAAAAAAGGTTGATTTATTTTAATAATTATGGATTATTTTCAACAAATTTCGCTATTCTATTGGCCAAATCTTCATTTACTGTAACTAATGGCAAGCGAACTGTGTTTTCAGAAAGTCCGAGCGCTTTATGAACTTCTTTTATCCCAGCTGGATTCCCTTGCTCAAAAATCATATCGATTGCATCGGCTAATTTGTAATGCAATTGATACGCTTCATCCACTTTTCTTTGTAAACCCAACCGAACCATTTCGGAAAAATCACGAGGGAAACCTTCACCAATTACAGAAATTACACCGTTTCCTCCAGCCAAAACCATTGGTAATGTTACCATGTCGTCTCCAGAAATTACTAGAAATCCTTTTGGTCTATTTTGAATTAATTTCATAGCCTGAACTATATCTCCAGCGGCTTCTTTAATTCCAACGATATTTTTAAAATCATTTGCCAATCGAATTACGGTTGGCGGCAACATATTGCTTGCCGTTCTTCCTGGCACATTATATAATATAATTGGCAACGGAGATGCTTCTGAAATGGCTTTAAAATGTTGATAAATACCTTCTTGAGTAGGTTTGTTATAGTAAGGAGAAACCGAAAGAACAGCTGAAAATGCGCTGAACTCTCGTGTTTTTAATTCGGCAACCACTTGACTTGTATTGTTGCTTCCCACTCCAAGAACCAAAGGAAGGCGCTTGTTGTTTGCTTCTACAATAGTTTCAATTACCAATTCTTTTTCTTCTTGTGTTAATGTTGCAGGCTCTCCAGTTGTACCTAATACAACTAAATATTCAACACCACCATCAATCACAAAATTTACTAATTTTTTTAATGCTTCTGTATCAACAGAAAAATCTTTTTTGAATGGCGTTACAAGTGCAACTCCTGTTCCTTCAAATAATTGCATAATTATATTTTGTTTAATATTTTTAAATATCGAATTAATTCATTCGTAAAAACCTCTTGTTTTTCTACATTGGTGTCTATCATAAAATGGTTTAATCGTTTGTCAATTGTCGAAAAACCTACTTTAAATCTGGCATTTGATTTTAGTGTAATCATCATCAAAGGTGCTTTTTCAACATCATAATAGCTAATCAGCATATCGAATTTTTGAGCCATAAATTGTTTTACCTCGGGTTTTTCAATGGAACCAATCCAACTGACGTCTTTCCAACTCAAAAAAGGGTATTTTATTACTTCTTCTTTCTTGATTTTATCTTTATAAATTAACAAACTGATGTTGTTTTTTACAATAGTATTTTCATTTATTTTTTGAAGTAAAGCTTCCGTTTTATCAAAATCACTTTCATCTATAAGAATACCAATCAATTGTACTTTTTCTGAAGAAAAATTATTGTTAACATTCGATAAACTTTTTTTTAACGTTCTTTTTATAAAAAAATCCTTTATAAAATCTAAAAACATATTACTTTTACTTGAATTACAAATTTAATTAAATAAGTCGCATTTGAGATGGTAAATTTAAAAAAGTATAATACTTTATTGCAACATTTTGTTTTATTCTTAACATTATTGGCTTTTGTTTCTTGTGGACAACAAAAGATTTATGTTTCAAAAGTAAAAGGAAAACAAATCAGTATCAACAAATCAATTTCAGAAGTTGCTGCAATTGAAAATTATGTAAAACCCTATCGCGATAGTATCGACAAGGATTTGAGTGCCGTTTTGGCTTTTGCACCTCAGACGATAGACAAAAGTGGGCAATCGCAATCGCCAATGGGTAATTTATTGTCCGATGTTACGCTCGAATTAGGAAATCCTGTTTTTAATTCTCGTGAAAAAAAATCAATTGACGTTTGTTTGCTTAATCATGGTGGCATCCGAACTATTATTAGCAAAGGAGACATCACTGCGCGAACAGCTTTTGAGGTAATGCCTTTCGAAAACAGCTTGGTTGTTGTAGGTTTAAAAGGCACTGATATAACTACCATTGCTTCCTATATTATTAAGGAAAAAAAACCACATCCTTTGGCAGGTATGACTTTTACTATCGGAAAAGACAATTTGCCTAAAGACATTTTAGTGCAAGGAAAACCTGTTGACCCTAACAAAATTTATTATGTAGGAACTTCTGACTATCTTTCTAACGGTGGCGATAATATGTCGTTTTTTAAAAACGGCGTAGAACGCTACGACTTGAATTATAAATTAAGAAACATCCTTATTGATTATTTCAAAAAAGTAGAAACGATACCTTTAATTAATGACGTTCGAATTTCTGTAGAATAATTACGGGTTTTAGACCACATTTCAGCACATTTACATTATGAAAAGAAGAGAATTTATAAAAAATACTACCGCAAGCGCTGCTTTATTAGCATTACCAAGTTTGCCTTTAATGAGTTTTGCAACCAATAACATTAAGCATCTTACCATTTTGCATACCAACGACGTGCACAGTCACATCGATCCGTTTCCGGCTACTGATGCGAGAAATGCCAATATGGGTGGGGTTTCTCGACGTGCGTCACTTATTGAAACCATTCGAAAAGAAAACTCCAATGTCTTATTACTAGATGCTGGCGATGTTTTTCAAGGTACTCCTTATTTCAATTATTTTGGTGGTGAATTGGAATTCAAGTTAATGAGCATGATGAAATACGACCTGTGCACGATGGGAAACCACGATTTCGACAATGGAATTGATGGATTTTATTCGCAATTGCACAACGCTTCTTTTGATTTTGTTTCTGCCAATTATGATTTCAAAAACACAGTGTTGAATACCATTGTAAAACCCTATAAAATTTTCAACAAAAACGGAATTAAAATTGGGGTTTTTGGACTAGGAATTGCATTCGAAGGTTTGGTTGATAAAAAAAATTACAAAGAAACCGTTTATCTAAATCCTATAGAAATTTCACAAGAAATGACTCGGATTTTGAAACAAGAACAAAAATGTGATTTAATTATTTGCCTTTCTCACCTAGGCTACGAATATAAAAAAGAAGAAAATAAAATCTCTGATTTAAAACTTGCCGCATTGACCAAAGATATCGATTTGATTATTGGGGGTCATACGCACACTTTTTTGGACAAACCAACTGTTGTAAAAAATCTTGATGGCAAAGACGTTTTGGTAAATCAAGTAGGTTGTTACGGCATTAATTTAGGTAGAATTGACTTTTATTTTGATAATGATAAATCAAAATCGCACCAAGCAAGAAGCATTATTGTTTAATTATCGAATTCGTAGATGAAATAAATGATGTGGTTTTCTATTTAAATGGATATGTTTTAAAGTTGTGAATAAAAATTAATAATTGTCTTTTCGTAGTGCAGAAAATCAATCCTAATTTCTTATTTTTGCAAGAAACATAACACAACATTTGTATGCTAATTATTGGAATTGCAGGCGGAACAGGAAGCGGAAAAACAACCGTTGTTCATCAGATAATGAACGAGTTACCCGACACAGAAGTAGGAATTATTGCTCAGGATTCCTATTATAAAGAAACTACAAACCTTAGCTACGAAGAACGAACTAAAATAAATTTTGATCATCCTAGAGCCATCGATTTTGATTTGTTAGTAACACATCTTAAAGAACTTAAAGCTGGAAATACAATTAATCAACCCGTTTATTCTTTTGTAACACACAATAGAACAGACGATACCGTTTCTACGCATCCAAGAAAAGTAATGATTGTTGAAGGCATTTTGATTCTAGCCAATCCAGAACTTCGTGATTTGTTTGATATTAAAATTTATGTTCATGCCGATTCAGACGAACGTTTAATTCGTAGATTGAAACGCGATATTGCTGAAAGAGGTCGTGATATGGACGAAGTTTTGAACCGTTACCAGAACACGCTAAAGCCGATGCACCAACAATTCATTGAGCCAACTAAAGCCTTCGCCGATATCATTATTCCAAACGATAAATACAATACAGTAGCAATTGATGTGGTGCGAGCGGTAATCAATCAAAGGATTTTATAATTTTTTCAATTCAAGTCATTAATGCAAAACCCAATAAAAAATAAGATTGACAAGAATCCAGTTCTCAAATTTTTGAGTAACAAATATTTTTTATTGCTTTTGTTTTTTTCTATTTGGATGTTCTTTTTAGATAATTATTCGTACCTTGACCATCGCATTTTAAACAAAGAAATTGATCTTCTTGAGGATAATAAACAATACTATCAGGATGAAATTAATAAAGACAAGCAAAACATAAAATTATTAAAAAATCCAAGTCAGATTGAAAAATATGCTAGGGAAAAATATTTTATGAAAAAGGATAGCGAAGATATTTATATTATTGAATATGATGGCGATAGCCTAAAAAAATAAAATAAAAATGGAAAATCTATTTTCAGAATTTGATTCCGTGAGTTCCAAACAATGGAAACAACAAATTCAATACGAACTCAAAGGAGTCGACTATAATGAAACGCTCG
Source organism: uncultured Bacteroidota bacterium (assembly GCA_903879875.1). Classification (GTDB taxonomy): domain Bacteria; phylum Bacteroidota; class Bacteroidia; order Flavobacteriales; family Flavobacteriaceae; genus Flavobacterium. Next base: position 386 of record CAIRNC010000542.1, on the reverse strand, counting down.
TTTGGGAAAGTCCAGAAGGCATCAAAGTAAAACCATTTTACCATTTGGACGATGCTTCCGAAACAAAACTTACTATCAAAACGCCCGAAAATGCGTTTGTAATTCTACAAAACATTTTTGTTCATGACGTTAAAAAATCGAACCAACGGGCTTTAGATTGTTTAAATCGTGGTGCCGAAAGCATCCGATTTACCATTGAAAACGAATCAATTTCAATTGACGATTTAATGCAAAACCTTCCTTTGAAGGACACGACCTATTATTTCCATTTGCCGTTTCTCTCAATCGATTTCGCTGCTAAAGTAAGTGATTTTGCCACTAAACATCATGCCAAGTTTATCATATTGATTGACCCAATTGGGCAATTAACCAAAGACGGTAACTGG
>CAIRNC010000541.1 GCA_903879875.1 uncultured Bacteroidota bacterium | reverse complement strand
GGAAAAAAATTATATTACAGAATTTCATTTGAACTTTGGAGGCAAAACTTTATGCAATACAAAGAAAATTGTCGCAAGAATTGATTTTGGAACAAATGAAAATCTAATTTTATCAGATTCTATAAATCAACTTTTACCAGCAACGAAGGAAATAATAAAAAGAGTTAGAAATAAATCTAATGTAGATTTTGAATTTATGAATCCAAATCCAGAGATTTTAGTTTTTACTATTGAAAAAGTCAATCTTAAACCAAATGGAAAGAAAAATAAAATTTATCTAAACTTGAGCTCAGATTGTAACCAAATTCTAAAATTACCTATAAATCTGACGAAATACAACGTTGAAAATATTGAGAAATTATATGAAAATTACATAACATCTGAATTATCGAAACAAACTAAAGATGAACTAATTCATAAAAAAGTTATATTTAGTTTTAACGAAACATTAAAAAGTGGAAATTATATAATCGATTTTGTTGACCAAAAAAATATGTTAATTCTAACTTTTGAAAAAGAAACAAATGAATATTTAATACATAATACAGAAAAAAAATTACTGAAAAGAATTAAACGCAGCACATAACAGCCGTAGCTGTTGCGCAACTTTACCAATAAACAAAATTTCAAAAAAAAAATAAAATTAAACCTCGTTTAAGTCAATTTATACGAGGTTTGATTTTGAGTTGATTTGCTTATCGATCGGGTGGAAAATCTGAAAATAGGACATAATTTAGTTCTCAAACTCTCTGTAAAACAAAAACGTTAATAGCTATAGCTAAAAAACTCATCCGATAAATAACAAATGAAGAATATCAAATTAATTATTTTACTATTTCTATTTTTTATTTCTTGTAAAGAAAAAAACAACTCTGTATCTATAAGCCTAAAAAATAACTCAGTGCCAACATTAGATTATGAAGTAAGCGGATATCATCCTCACGATACAACTTCTTTTACAGAAGGTTTTTTAGTCTATAAAGGTGATTTATATGAAAGTACTGGAGCGACCGAAGATTTACCGCAAACAAAATCACTATTTGGTGTAGTGGAATTAAAAACAGGTAAAATTCAGACTAAGGTAGAAATTGATAAAATAAAATACTTTGGTGAAGGAATTACATTCTTAAATGGAAAAATATATCAACTTACATACAAAACAAAAATCGGATTTGTATATGATGTAAATTCGTTTAAAAAAATTGGAGATTTTATATTTCCCAGCAACGAAGGTTGGGGCTTATCAAATGATGGTAAGAATTTAATAATGAGCGATGGAACTAATGTACTTACTTATTTAAATCCTAATGACTTTAAAGTAGTCAAAACAATTAGCGTAACTGAAAACAATATTGCTCAACAAAACTTAAACGAGCTCGAATATATTAATGGTTATATTTATGCTAACATATATACAACTAATCAAATCGTTAAAATTAATCCTCAAAATGGAAATATTATAGGCAAGATTGATGTGACTTCTTTAGCAAATGAAGTAAAAAATATTTACCCCAATTCTTTAGAAACGAACGGTATTGCTTTCGATTCAATTTCTGATAGAATATACATTACTGGTAAATTATGGCCGAAAATCTATGAGATAAAATTTAAACATTAAACTTACTTCTAAAGCAGATAAGAGTTTTCGGTAAATTGTTCATTTCAATTCCACACCTGAAATGCCCATTCAAAGATTAAAATAAAAGTAATACAATTTTTAACTTATTTAATTTTACACTTACAATTTATTCATATTTTCTGCCAAGGTTTCAATGAATTTAGAGATAGGTCCTTTGATCATCATCGCCATCATAGCGTTGAATTCGCCATCAAAAAACAATTGTACTTGACTGGATTGGTCTGAAATGGTAGTGATTGTTGCTTTTAGCGTAAAGGGTAATTTACCTATTTAAAATTATTATTTTTTAATACAGTAATTCATCATTACTGAAAAATAGTATATTTGGGTTTACAAAAGGGAGGTGATTAAAAAATGTATACACCAACTGATTTTAAATTCTATTTTAACAGCATAAAAAAAAAGTAATGAATATTGAAGTTTCGAATAATTTTAAAAAAATGACAACTAAAGCAATTATTTCAATTGCTCTATTTTTAATAGTCTATATTCTGCTTTTATTTTTAGCAATTGGTTTAACTATATTGAGCGTAATAGGTGGATTTTATATTATTGCTGCAAAACCAATGCTGGCAACAATTGGTTTAGGTGTTGGTTTAGCAAGTTTAGGTTTTTTTATACTTGCTTTTCTATTTAAATTTATTTTCAAAAAACATACAATTGATAGAAGTCATTTGACTGAAATAACAGAACAATCAGAACCTAAATTATTTAAATTCATCAATGCTATTGTTAAGGAAGTGGAAACGGATTTTCCTAAGAAGATATATGTTTCTGCAGATGTTAATGCGAGTGTATTTTATGATTCAAGTTTTTGGAGTATGTTTTTTCCAATTAAGAAAAATTTGCAAATAGGTTTAGGTCTTGTAAATACCATTACAGAAGAGGAGTTCAAGGCAATATTGGCTCATGAATTTGGACATTTTTCACAAAAAAGCATGAAAGTTGGAAGTTATGTTTACAATGTTAATCAAGTTATTTTCAATATGCTTTATGACAATGAATCCTTTGATAAAATGATACAAAAATGGGCAAATATAAGTGGCTATTTTTCAATTTTTGTGGTGATTGCAGTTAGAATTATTGGGGGAATTCAATGGATTTTAAGGAAAATTTATGATTTCATAAACATTAACTATTTAGCTCTTTCTAGAGAAATGGAATTTCACGCTGATGAAGTTGCGGCCAATGT
>CAIRNC010000540.1 GCA_903879875.1 uncultured Bacteroidota bacterium | reverse complement strand
TTAATTATATTGGAATCCTTTCCTATAGCATTTATTTATGGCAACAACTGTTTATAAATTCTTCTGGATTTTGGATGACGCAATTTCCTGTAAACATAGTTTTTATTTTTCTTGCTGCATGGTTTTCCTATAGTTTTATCGAAAAACCATTTCTGAAAATGAAAGAGACCATTACTGAAAAAAGAAAAAAAATTTGAATTTTAGATTCACACTATTCTCTATAAAAAACTCGTTTTACCCTTTGCGAAATACCTGCCATAACTTCATAAGAAATGGTATTTGTTGCTTCAGCAATTGAAGAAACAGTTGGACTTTCTCCAAAAATAATGACTTGGTCGCCTTCATTACAATTGATTGTAGTAACATCGACCATCAACATATCCATACAAATGCTACCCACTATTGTAGCTTTCTGATTGTTTATGGAAACATATCCAACGCCATTGCCCCAGAGTCTTGAAATGCCATCAGCATATCCAATTGGGATGGTCGCAATTTTCGTTTCTTTTTCGGCAATAAATCGACGAGAATAACCCACACTTTCTCCATTTGAAATAGTTCTAATTTGAGAAATAATAGATTTCAAAGTTCCTACATTTTCTAATAAGGGTTGCTCTTCGGGATTATTTGAAATACCATATAGCCCAATGCCTAAGCGTACCATATCATATTGAAATTGATTGTAATTGCTAATTCCTGATGTGTTTAAAACATGTCGAATGGGCTGGATTTGCAAAGACGAAATCAGTTTTGAAGACAATTTTTCGAATAAATCAATTTGATAATTTGTAAAATCGGAGTTGTTCAAATCGTCACTCGTGGCTAGATGCGACAAGATGCTTTTGACTTTTACAACTTTAGTTTCTTTCAAAACCGCTATCAAAGCATCTAAATTGGTTTCTTCAAAACCCAAACGATGCATTCCGGTGTCAATTTTTATATGAATTGGAAAATCAACCAATTTGCGTTGTTTAGCTATTTGTAAAAAAGCATTTAATCCTTTTAAACTATAAATTTCGGGTTCTAAATGATGCTGAATAATGGCTAAAAAACTTGTTGATTCAGGATTCATAACCATAATAGGTAATTTAATTCCTGCGTTTTTTAAAGTAATTCCTTCATCGGCAAAGGCGACTCCAAGATAATCTACGTTATGATGTTCGAGTAATTTTGCAATTTCAAACCCACCATTGCCATAACCAAAGGCTTTTACCATAACCATAATTTTGGTTTTCGGAAGTACTTTCGATTTATAGAAATTTAAATTGTGACTAATAGCATTTAGATTAATTTCCAGGACCGTTTCGTGTGTTTTTTCTTCGAGTAGCGAAACAATTTTTTCAAATTCAAATGTACGTGCGCCTTTTATTAAAATAGTTTCTTTCCCAAATGACAATGTGTTAAAATGGGCTAGAAAATCGGCTGTATTTGCAAAGGTAATGCAGTTGTTAAACTTATTTTTAAACAATGAAATGGTTGCTCCAATCCCAATTACTCTATTGATTTTGTTTGAAACTACCAATTGCGAAACTTTAGAATAAAGGTCTTCCGTTTCTAATCCACTTTGAAAAATATCAGATAGAATTAGTGTTTTCTTTTTGTGTTGTTTTTGATTTTCTAAAAAATCCAATGCAATTTTTAAAGACTGAAAATCAGAACTATAACTATCATCTATAAGAGTCGAATTGTTAATTCCGTTTTTGAGTTTTAAACGCATTTCGACTGGAAATAATAATTCCATTCGGTTCTCGATGGTTTTATAATCATAGCCAAAATACAGCAAAACCATCATAGAATGAATGGCATTTTCTATAGAAGCATCATCTTGAAACGGAATTTTAATTTCAAATTCACTATCATGAAATCTGATTTTTAATACGGTTTTGTCAACTATACTTTTTTTTGTGATAAAAACGTCTGCTTTCTCCTCTTTACAGCTCCAAGTAAAAGTCGCTATGGTTGGATTTACAAATGCATCTATAGTTTTGTTTTTATTGTAAATTAAAACTTTTACATCTTTAAAAAGCTTCAGTTTTTCCTTTATTTTTTCGCCTAAATTAGAGAATCCTTCATCATGCGCTGACCCGATGTTGGTCAAAAGTCCAATAGTTGGTTTGATAATGGGCTGTAATCTACTCATTTCGTTTACGGTAGATATTCCCGCTTCAAAAATGCCAAGATTGTGTTTTTCATTTATTGAAATAACGGATAAAGGAACTCCAACTTGTGAATTGTAACTTTTTGGACTTCTAATAATGTTGTAATCGGGACTTAAAAGAAAATTCAACCATTCTTTTACAATGGTTTTTCCATTGCTTCCAGTGATTCCAATAACAGGGAAATCAAATAAATTTCTATAATACGTCGCAAAATCTTGAAAAGCATGCAATGTATTTTCAACGACTAAAAAGTTGGCTTTTTTTTCTAATCCAAATGGAATATGGGTCACCACAAAATTTTGTACCCCTATATTTATTAGTTCATGAATATAGCTATGGGCGTCATTGTTGGGTCCGACGATTGCGAAAAATAGTGTTTTAGAACCGTTTTGAAGCGAACGACTATCAATTGAAATGTTTTCAATTATTGTGTTTGTCGTACTTTCAAACCATTCTGCATGTAGAATTGAGCTAATATTTTTTATGTTAATACTCAAAATATTATTTTGTTTTGCTTTTTGAAACAGCTTGAATTTCTTCGTTTTTCTTCATTGCACGAAAATAAGCGCCCCTACTTAAAGGTTCATATTCTTCGGTTTCGCCCAACATAACCAACTTGTCATTGTCTGTTTTTCTAAAACTATAATTGGCGAGATTTCCAGTTCGAGTACAAACAGCATGAACTTTGGTTACATATTCGGCAGTTGCCATAAGCGCCGGCATTGGTCCAAAAGGGTTTCCTTTAAAATCCATATCCAATCCTGCAACAATTACTCGTATTCCAGAATTGGCTAAATCATTGCAGATTTTCACAATTTCATCATCAAAAAATTGCGCTTCGTCAATGCCTACCACATCACAACCTTGCGCTAATATTGCAATATTGGCAGCCGCAGGAACTGGTGTAGAACGGATTTCGTTTTTATTGTGAGAAACCACCATTTCTTCGTCATAACGAGTATCGATAGATGGTTTAAAAATTTCTACTTTTTGTTTAGCAAATTGCGCTCTTTTTAGACGTCGAATGAGTTCTTCGGTTTTTCCAGAAAACATCGATCCGCAGATAACTTCAATCCAACCAAATTGTTCTTTATGATTTACAGTATTTTCGAGAAACATTTTGTATTTTTCTTGCGCTTAAAATGAATAGTTTTTATTACTTTGTAACGGAAACAAATTTATTAAAAAAGACACTCTTTATTGACTATAATAATAAAAGTTATGAAAAAAAAGTTGGAAGCCGATTTAATCAGCATTGCACACCGAATTTTAAAGCTAAAAAACAAATCTGATATCATTCAATTGCATCAGGAAACACAAAAATTGTATGAAAAGCTTTCTGTTTTGCGTTTTGTAGAGGAACATTTTGGAGAAACTAAACCTACAATTGGTCAATCTGAAATAGAAGAAAAATTGGAAACTGCTTTTGATTCAGAAGCTACTGATGTAATCGATTCACTTCCAGAAGAAACAACTCCTATTTCAACTGAAAACAGCGAGACAATTGAGCTTCAATTGGAAGAAATGCAATTGGAAGAGGAAGTTTCGGATGAAATATTGGATGAAGAACCAATTGAAGAAGATGCAATTGAGGAAGAAACCATTCTCGATGAAGAAATCATAGAAGAAAAACCGATTGAAGAAGATTTTAAACCTGTTTTTGAGCTTAGTTTCGAAACGAATGAAGCCGTAAATACCGTACCAAAACAAATTTCGTTTGAAGAACTTTTGGGTCAAAATTATACGGAATTGGAATTTGTAAAAGCCGATTCCATTTCTCCAATTTCTGAGGCTTACGGTACCGATGAAACGGTTCAAGACGAATCGTTTGAAACTGAAGTTTCAGAAGGAGAAGTTGATATTCCGGTTGAGGAAACCGTTGAAATAACAGAAACATCAGAAGACGAGCCTTCAGTCAATTTTGATAAAGAGAATGAAATCATTGATGCATTGGTTGATCTCCATAGAAAAGAAGCGGATTCGAAAGCTACAACGAATGAAAAATTTACAACAGGAATTAGTTTTGGATTGAATGACCGAATTGGTTTTGAAAAACATTTGTTCGCAGGAAGCAGTGAAGACATGAACCGTGTAGTTTCACAATTAGGCACTTTTGATTCATTTGAAGAAGTTCAAAACTTTATTGAAGATATGGTAAAACCTGATTATGACAATTGGGAAGGCAAAGAAGATTATGTTCAGCGTTTTATGGATATTGTAGAGAAAAAATTCGCCTAAATGTCTAAACTATATATAGTTCCAACGCCTATTGGCAATCTCGAAGACATGACTTTTCGAGCTATTCGGATTCTAAAAGACGTCGATTTGATTCTTGCAGAAGACACTAGAACAAGCGGAAAACTTTTAAAACATTTTGAAATTGGCACACACATGCACAGCCACCACATGCACAACGAGCATAAAACGGTTGAAAATTTAATTTCAAGATTAAAATCGGGCGAAACCATCGCTTTGATTTCTGATGCAGGAACACCAGCAATTTCTGACCCTGGATTTTTATTGACTCGCGCTTGTGTCGAAAACGGAATAACTGTAGAATGTTTGCCTGGCGCAACAGCTTTTGTACCCGCTTTGGTCAATAGTGGATTGCCAACTGATAAATTTGTTTTTGAAGGATTTTTGCCCGACAAAAAAGGTAGACAAACCCGCTATTTGGCTTTAGCCGAAGAAACAAGAACCATAATTTTATACGTTTCGCCACACAAATTAGTAAAAACTTTAGGGGAATTCATCACTTATTTTGGAGAAGATCGACCTATTTGTGTTTCCAGAGAATTGTCAAAACTGCACGAAGAAAATGTGCGAGGAACGGCACGGGAAGTATTGACGCATTTTGAAAACAAACCACCAAAAGGAGAAATTGTAGTTGTCGTTGGAGGAAAAACAAACAAATAACAAACTTTTTCGCTATGTTCAAACACCTCATTAACTTACTTTTTCCGCCAGTTTGTTCTGGATGCAAAGGGTTTTTGTTAGGAAATGAAAGTGTGATTTGTACGCAATGCCGCCACGAAATTCCTTTGACACAATTTCACAAAGAGGTTGAAAATGCAGCCTTTAAGATATTTTATGGTCGAATTCCGGTGGAGTATGTTTCTGCTTTAGTTTATTTTCATAAAAAAGGGATTGTACAAGAAATGATTCACGGACTAAAATACCGCGGACATGAAGAAGTGGGCACTTTGTTCGGAAATTGGTATGCCGAAGATTTGAAAACACAACCAATAATCAACTCAATTGACGCTATAATTCCAGTTCCTTTGCATAAAAAAAGGTTTAAAGAGCGAGGCTATAATCAGGTAACAACATTTGGTAAAGCGCTATCAGAAAATCTGGGAATATCCTATGCAGACAACGTTTTAGTTAGAAATATATATTCAAAAACCCAATCACAAAAAAGTTTTACAGGACGTACCGAAGTTGAAACTTCTATTTTTGATGTAGTTTACAACGAAAGTCATCACAACAAACATTTTCTTTTGATTGATGATGTTTTGACTACGGGAGCCACATTAGAAAATTGTGGCAAGGCTCTTTTGAAAATTCCAGGGGCAAAATTGAGCATTGTAACCATGGCAATGTCGCATAATTAATTCCTAATTTTTACTAAAAACATTTCGTTTACACTAAATATAATTGTTATTTTGTGGCTTATAAAAATGTGCTTTATGTTTAAAATTCAGTCCAAATATATCTTATTAAGTATTGTGTTTGCATTTGTAAGTTGCGCGAAACGAGGCACAATTACGGGAGGCGCAAAAGACACACTTTCGCCCGTTTTAAAGATGAGTTTGCCAAAAAACTTCAGCACTGATTTCAAAGGAAAAGAGATTAAACTAAACTTCGATGAGTACGTAAAATTGAAAGACGTCAATAAACAATTAGTAGTTTCACCTCCAATGAATACGCCGCCAGAGATACTCCCAACGGCTGCCAGCAGAGAAATTACTATAAAAATAAAAGATACTTTACAGCCCAATACTACATATAGTTTTAATTTTGGACAAAGCATTCAAGACAATAATGAAGGCAATCCGTTTTCGCAATTCAAGTACGTGTTTTCTACAGGAAGCAGTATCGATTCATTAAAAATTGAAGGCACGATTAAAGATGCATTAGAAAAAAAGCCCGATAATTTTGTAACCGTGATGCTATACGAAATCAATGAAAAATACAATGATTCTACTGTTTATAAGAAAAAACCAAGATACGTAACCAACACTTTAGACAGTTTGAAATCCTGGAAAATCGAAAACGTAAAAGCGGGAAAATACCTCTTAATCGCTCTAAAGGATTTCAACAACAACTTTAAATTTGACACTAAAACGGATAAAATAGGTTTCTATAAAGAAGAAATTTTGATTCCAACAACTTCAAAATACGAATTGAAATTATTTAAAGAATCTCCTGCGTTTAAAGCACTAAAACCCGTACAAGCTTCTGGAAATCGAGCCATTGTTGGCTACGAAGGCAATCCTAAAAATTGTAAAATAGTTTTGAAAAACGGAAACACCATTTTGCCGACTGTAATTACTCATTTTCCAAAGAAAGATTCGCTACAAGTTTGGTTCAATAAAATCAAAACCGATTCTTTAAACCTGACCGTTACAAATGGGAATTACAATAAAAATTTCACTTTTAAAATTAAGGATGAAAAGCGAGATACAATAAGCTTTACAGCCACACCAACGGGCATTTTAAATCCTAGAGATGCTTTTGTTTTAACTTCTTCTATTCCAATTGTGAAATTGGATAATTCCAAAATTTCATTGCGAAATAAAGATTCATTGTCCATTCCTTTTACAACCGAATATGATGAATTTAATCAAAAAATAAATTTCAAATTCAAAAGAGAGGAAGCTCAAAAATATACTTTTAGAATGTTGCCAGGAGCATTTGTCAATTTTTTCGAAAAGGCAAATGACACTTTAAACTATAAATTAGACACGAGAACTACTACAGAATATGGCAATCTCACTTTGAATTTAGAACATGTGAAACATTTTCCAGTGCTAGTGGAGTTGACGGATGAAAAAGGGTTGGTTTTGGCCTCCGAATATGCTGAAAGCAATCCAAAAGTAATTTTTGAAGGCTTAGAACCTGCCAAATTTTATTTAAGAATTATCTACGACGAAAACAGCAATAAACAATGGGATCCCGGAAATTTTATAGCCAAACGTCAAGCAGAAGAAGTGATTTATTTTCCAAAACAAATTGACGTTCGTGCCAATTGGGACGTGGAACAACCGGTAGATTTAGCGCCTTAGTACTATTAAAATGGCATTTCAAAAGCATCTCTATCGTTTAGAAAGCCAAATTTCTCCCGTGTTGCTAACATTTTTTCTTTGTCTAAAGTCGCTATAAAAATACCTTCTGATTCTTGGGGTGCAATGAGGTAATTTCCAAGAAAATCAATGGTTTGTGAATGACCAGAATAGTCGTGATGGTTACCGTCTTCGCCAATTCTATTCACGCCAATGGTATAGCACATATTCTCTATAGCACGTGCTTTCAGTAAGGCATCCCACGCGTTTATTCTTGGCGTAGGCCAATTGGCAACATAAAGTAAGACATCATAATCTTCGGTATTTCTTGCAAAAACAGGAAACCGCAAATCATAACAAATTAAGGGACAAATTTTGAATCCTTTGTATTCGATTATTATTTTTTCTGTTCCAGCAGTGTACGTTTTGTCCTCGCCAGCAAGGGTAAACAAGTGTTTTTTGTCATACGTTTTTATAGCGCCTGATGGAAACACAAACACCAAACGATTATAGAAATTCCCATTTTCTTGAATAACCAAACTTCCTGTAATAGCACTATTTTTGGCTTTTGCTACTGCTTGCAACCACAAAATCGTTTCCCCTTGCATAGTTTCGGCAACTGCTTTTGGATTCATAGTAAAACCCGAACTAAACATTTCGGGCAACACAATCAAATCAACCTTTTCAGCAATGGCATCGATTTTTTCTTGGATAGCGTTCCGATTTGCAGTTGGGTTTTCCCAGAATAAAGCCGTTTGTATAAGTGCTATTTTCATTTTGATGTTTTTTCAAAAGTAAAAAGAAAGTCTATGAAATCAGTGGCGAAAATGCAATGTGATATAATTTCTTTATTCCACTTCCAAATCCACAAACGAAAAAGATTTGCCACTAAACAATCCTTTGTCGGACAGTTTCAAATCCGGGATTACCAACAAAGCCATGAAAGAAAGCGTCATAAAAGGCGCTTTGAGCTGGCTTCCTAAATCTTTTGCCATAGCATCAATTTCTTGGTACAATCTTCCTGCTTCCCAACCCGATTTATCGCTCATAATCCCACCAACAGGCAAGGCCAAGAGTTTGTTTTCGGTTCCATTTACAGCACAAACGCCGCCACGGTTTTCGATAATCAGATTCACCGCTTGGCAAATGGCTTCGTCAGACGTTCCTACCACAACAATATTATGACAATCATGCGCTACCGAACTCGCAATAGCCCCTTTTTTCAATCCAAAATTCTTGATAAATGCAATCGCAGGTTTTTCGTTTTGGTAGCGGTTCACGACAGCCATTTTTAGAATATCATTATCCGTATCTGATATTAAGTTTCCGTCTATCAATAAGGCTTTATGGTGAATTTCGTTGGTAATCAATTGCCCTTCGAGAGCTTCAATAACTCTGATTTTGGTCGCAGCACTTGGCACGCAGAAATCAGCCACGTTTTTGGCACTAATATTAAAATTATTTGGAGTTTCAAACGCCACCTCTTTCACAAAACTAGTGCCGTTTTCCGCAACCAATTCACCATTAATATAGGTTTTCAATACTTTAAAATCCACTAAATCTTCTACGACAATAAAATCGGCAGCATCGTTCGTATTCAAAAAGCCAACATTCATTTTATAATGATGAATGGGGTTGATACAAGCGGCTTGCAACACTTTAAAAACGTCCATTCCTTTAGCAACCGCACGAGCACAAAGTAGATTGATATGTCCAACAATCAAATCGTCGGGGTGTTTGTCATCAGAGCAAAACATCATGTTTTCATAATGTGCAGGCAATAAATCAATCAAGGCTTCAAAGTTTTTGGCAGCACTACCTTCGCGGATAATCACTTTCATTCCAAGAGACAGTTTTTCTTCTGCTTCCTCGAACGTAAAGCATTCATGGTCGGTCGTAATTCCCGCCGAAATGTATTTCCGAATGGGTTCGCCACGCAATCCAGGCGCATGACCATCAACAGGTTTGTTGAAATGTTGTGCCCATTCTATTTTTTTCATTACTTCGGCATCATCAAATAAAACCCCAGGATAATTCATCATTTCGGCCAAATAATAAATATCCGGCGAAGCCATTAATGCCGCAATACCATCAGAATCGATAACCGCTCCAGCACTTTCAAACGAAGTGGCAGGCACACAAGATGGCGCACCAAAATGAAATTTAAGCGGTACTTTTTTGCCGTTTTCAATCATATAAAAAACCCCATCAACGCCCAGAACATTGGCTATTTCATGTGGATCAGAAATCGTAGCTACAGTACCGTGAAGCACCGCCAGTTTGGCAAATTCAGAAGGCACCAACATTGAACTTTCAATATGAATGTGTGCGTCAATAAACCCCGGAAGAATATATGTTTTTACCTCGTGTTGTTTTTCAACGAGAGCCGTAATTTTTCCGTTTTCAACCGTAATTTCGCCCGAATAGATGCGGCGGTTGCTGATATCTACAATTTGACCTTGAATTTGCATGACGTTTTATTTAAAAAATGGAATGACATCAAAAGTAACAAAAATATATCCAATTTGAAGGATAAATTGCTCTTGATGCTATTACTCTAATTAATAGGTTGTAATTTTTTTTTCGCTCGGTGCTGTCCCCAATTGAAAAAGGGCAAGAATTATTTTGCTCGGTGCCGTCCCCAACTGAAAAAGGGAAAGTACTATTTTGTTTGGGGCTGTCCCCAACTGAAAAAGGGCAAGTACTATTTTGTTTGGGGCTGTCCCCAATTGAAAAAGGGCAAGAATTATTTTGCTCGGTGCCGTCCCCAACTGAAAAAGGGAAAGTACTATTTTGCTTGGGGCTGTCCCCAATTAAAAAAGGGCAGGAATTATTT
>CAIRNC010000539.1 GCA_903879875.1 uncultured Bacteroidota bacterium | reverse complement strand
CTAATTTTGAAATTATTTGAGAAAACAGCGTTATATTTGCCATAAGAGGGCGGGTTTTTGTTGTGCAACTCAAAGATAATTTGAGATACAAAATTCAACCCTCTTTTTTTAAACTTTTTTTAAACGTTTAGGACGCTATTGATATTTAATCAATAGTTTTGTAATGTTTCTTTTAAAAGATTTTGCAAACCCATTATTTATTTATATTGCTATTCCTATATTAATTGGGGAATTATCATTTTGTTTATGGTTACTAATAATGGGAGTAAAAGAACAGGAAGTTAATTTTAAAGTGTGAAGAAACACTACTGCTAAAAGCAGTACCAATTAATGGCGCAGTACGGGATTTATTTAAAATGGAAAAGGTTTTTTAATTTAAAGTTTTGTATATATTTGTAAAGACTTGGTCTTGTTTCATTGCCACTTTTAAAGCAGAAACGACGTTAAAAATAATTAAAAAAAATCTACTTGACTTTAATTGACATAACAATAAAATGAGTGTATTTTCCTATCATCTTGTCAGACTCTCTTTTATTTCGGCACTCAGAATTATGATATTTCCAATTGATTCTAAACAAATAAATGGATTAATTCATGCTGAAACTATGACTGCTATGATTTTAGGGTCATCCGTTTTCTCAATTTCTAGAATTTTTAGCAGCGAAATTGTTGTTTTTGCACAATGGGAAAATGAAGATTACTTAAATGAATTTTTACAATCAAAAAAAAATGGAAAACAAATTGCCAAAGGTTGGCATATAAGATTAGATTATTTGAGACAATGGGGGAAGATCTCAGGTTTCCAAATTCCAAATTTGGAAATAAAGATTGAAAATGAAAAATCTGTTGTAGCTGTAACAATTGCTCGAATGAAGTATAGCCAAATACCAAGGTTTCTTCGTTGGGGCAGACCAGTAGAAAAACAAGTTCGAGACAGTAGAGGAACAACTCTTTCCTTGGCTTCAATCCGTTATCCCAATATTATATCTACTTTCTCAATTTGGAAAACACAAAAAGAAATGAATGATATGGTCCATGGTCATAGCAGAATGCCTGAACCAAAAAGACATATTAATGCAATGAAAGAACGTAAATGAAAAGACTTTCATTTTGAATTTACAACATTGCGATTTAGACCAATAGCAGAATATGGAGAATGGAACAACAGGCAAAATTATATTCCTCAATAAATCTTAACCTCTATGAATTCAGCATATAGAATGCAAAAATTTCAGGATTGGTTTACTCAGCAATGGGTCATACTTTGGGGTAATAAAATTAATCCTGTTGAATACGAATGGCTAATCGGTCCTTTTGGGGAATTAAATGGTATTGGTGAAGATTTTATTTACCAACTGGCATCAAAAGAGAATTTAACAATAGTAAGAAATTCGATTTCAAAAGGACTTTTACATTCCATCTCTAGTCTTAATTTAACTGAAAATGAGATTAAAAACCTTTCTCGAAAAGTTATTGATTTTTACGAAAGAACATCAGATCATGATTTACAATTAAATGTGAAATGGAATCCAATTTTTAGGATATTTGGTTATTTAGTTAATAAATTATTCAGTCAACGAATTAACCAGTTGAATATTCCAACAAAAAATATTGACGAGTCTGAGAAACTATTAAGCGAGATAATTGAATTGGTATCCAAAGAAAATAAAGAAGTTAAATATACTATTTGGCTTAGAAAATTCAAATCGACAGGAAAAGTTATTTACTCTGGAATTTATACCACTTGTACTCTTCAATCAGGAATTACATGTATAAAAGCAATTTTTCCCTTACCAAAAGGTAACGCCACAGTAATATTGAAACCAACAGTTGGTGATAAAAATGAACTAATTTTAGATTCTTCAGGTAAAAAGTTTGGTGATGCTGGATTTTACTTTTTATTAAATGATTCCAAGGGAAATTATTGGAGTCAATACATCAAATCTTTTACTGACAAACTTACTGTAAAAGAAGAACAAGGAAATCTAACAGCACATCAATCTCTTAAATTATGGAAAATAAAAGTTGTAAATTTTGAATATAAAATAATAAAACAAATTTCACCTTAAAACGTGTTTAACTAACAGCTAGTTCAGTTTAAATTAGAAAGTTCAGTTTTTACTTTTTAGTTTGTAATAGGTTTTCGGGTTGTAGCAACTGTTACAAATTCAACACAATACATGCAAATCATTAGCGGTCATTATCGAAAATCGAAATGAAAATAGAATTGTTTTTTGGAATAGTTTTTGGTTCATAAAATGAAAAAACAAAATAATATGGAAAATAAAATAAGTATTCCTAAACCTTGTAGCGAAAATTGGAATTCAATGTCTCCAAATAAAAATGGCAGATTTTGTAATACTTGTGATAAAACGGTAATTGATTTTACAAAAATGGAAAAATCTGAAATCTTGAAATATTTTTCTCAAAATTCAAACAATGAGAGGATTTGTGGACATTTTAAAATAAATCAAATAGAAACTAGAGAAAGTATTAAATATGATAATTTAAGAAATCGGTTTAGCCGAATTGAAATAAAACCAATAAAAGCAATCGCGATGTTTTCTTTAAGTTTAGTTTTTACCTTAACGAGTTGTATGGGAAAAGCAGTTGTAGATGGTGAACCCACAATAATTAGCAATGATACAATTAATGAAAATGAAATTAAAAATATAGAACAAAACGTAGAAATAAAAAAGGATTCTATAAAAAGCGAAATGAACCAAATAAAGAAAATAAAATAACGTTCTGCTAAAAGCGGTTTCAAGCAATTGCTAGGCTTGGGATTTTTAATATTGTTGGTTTTTAAATTAAAATATTTATTATATTTGAAATAGCCAGTTTAAAGTATGTAACTGCTTGAAGCCTATAAACGTTAGCTTTTATTGATGTAAAACTGTATTGTAATGAGAATCGCTTATAAATATTCCATAATTTTAATCTTAGGCTTAGTTATCTCTTGTAAGGATAAACAGAAACTCCAGAACAAAGTTCAAGAAGTTTTAACTCCTTTTCCTTGTATAGTTGATTCACAAAAAGTAAAAAGATTTTCTTTCGACGATGAGAATCCTACTTGGCTTAGTACTGCTTTTTATGAATTAAATTACATTGGAAAACTTAAAGATACGGTTTCATTAGAAAATGCAATTAAATTTTCATTTTACAATCCTGAAACAAAGAATGAAATTAAGGACAATCATATGAAATATTATATTGACTGGTTGAAAAAAGTTAGTTTTAAGAATTGGGAAAATTCAAAAATTGAAATTCAAATAGGAGAGAAATCAATATCGAATTCACTTCCAGTTTTAATCAGAAACAATAATAAAGACACAATCGCTATAGGATATGGTTCGCAAATTCCAATTGTTATGGAAGCATTAAACGAAAAAAAGGAGTGGAAGCCAATTCAAGAAAAATTTATTTATATGTGTGGCAATGGTGTGGGTACAATAGTTCTACCACCTGGAGAAATTGCAATAACGTTAGCACCATTTTTTAAAGGAAAGCAAAAAACAAAACTTAGATTGGTGTTTGGAGATAATAAATCAAAACAATTTTGGGGTTATATAAACAAGCGGCAATTTGAAAGTAAGTTTGATGGAGGCGATTTTAAAGAAGAATACAAGAAAGAAAATCCACATTACAACGACTTTTAATTATTGAAAACATTTCACAACCACACTCCTTGAAACAATTATTAATCTATTCATTTCTCGCTGCTAAAAAGTAGTATATTTGGGTTTACTAAAGTTCGTATGTGAAAAAATTGAGGTTTTTTAGATGAACAGATGTTACTCACAATTATGAAAAAGATACTGCATACATTTACATTTCTTCTAATTCCATTGATAATTTTTGGACAAAGTGATTATTGGGCAAGATTGTCAATTTCAGGTGGAGTATCAGAATTAGGGGTTTCACCTTCCGAAAAGATTTGGGTAGCGACAAAAGCAGGAAACACTTACTATACCAATAAAATTGGTGATTTATGGTATTTTGGATCTTTAGGAACAAAAAATCCTTTAACAATTACAAGTAGCGGAATTTTTGAAAGAGTGAGTTTCTTTTCTGAAAATATATTGATGATTTCTGGTTTCATTCACGGAGAAAACTCTAATCAAGATTTTGTTTTGCGTTCAACTGATAAAGGAAATACTTGGGATAAAGTAAAATTTGGTGAAAGTAGTTGGATTGATGCTGCTTACATTAACGATAATGGAAAAGCTTGGATGAGTGGAAATTCTCAACTTATTTACTATAGTGAAAATTACGGCGAAACTTGGAAAAGCTTTGATAAGGCAGGAAACGAAAATTCATTACGATTTTCGACTATTCACTTTGCTAAAGATGAAAAAACAGGCTTGTTTGGCTCTTATTGGAACGTTCTCTACAAAACGACTGATAATTGCCAAAGTTGGGAAAAACTACCTACACCTTTAAGTCAAGGAAAGTATGAAAGACTTTCAAAAGAAGACCGACCTGATATAAGGAAAATAAGAGTTTTTGGAAATTACTATATTATTAATCAACAAGATAGAGTGTTTATTACAAAATCTAATTCTATTGATTGGTTGTACTTGCCAAATGTAGCTGATTTTGAAATTACCGAAAATGAAAACCTTTACACAATTAATCAGGATTTGAGCATAAGTCTTTATAATATTGACTTTTATAAAACTTGGCTGTCATTAAAAACTATCGAAAATAATCCAAGAGCAATTGGAGTAAGAAACAACAACCTTTTCGTTTTAACCTATGAAAGTATTTATAAGATTAATAGTGTTGACTTTATAGTTTCTCAATTATTTACAAATGAAATTCCCATTCAAGAACCCTATTTAAAGCTTCAATTTGAAGGAGAAGAATATGGATTTGAGAACAAAGATATATTGCACTTTGATAAAAAGAAAAAAACTTGGTATCGATTTATGAACGTGGACTTTTCAATTGCTAATGCTTCCTTATTTAATAGCAAAATTGTATTGGCAGACCGAAGTTTAAATAATCAATACACTTTTGACCCAAAAGAAAAGTCAGTTAATAAATATAGTTTGCCTGAAAGTCTTTTTTCTAATCTCGTAGTTAAGGAATTACATTTTGAAAATGGCAGTCAAGGTTGTTTCCATTCTAATAATTCATTAAGGTCTTACATTAAAAAAGGCGACAAATTTGGAATTGATAAAAAAACAAAATCTTCAAAATATCTTTCTCGTGCAATTAATGAAATAAACGCAGACAAAATAGAACAGATTATTGAGATAATTGATAAATCAAGATTTGAAAAGGTTTCATTGATAGATTTGAAAATTACAGATAACGAAATAAATGAATTCAAGAAGTTTATTGACAAGGAAGAACAACGTATAAAGAAAGCAGGTATAGACCGTTTTAACTTTGATAATTTGTATTCATTTCCAGGAGAAAACACCGATTTCAATTTTTACAAGTCAATTGCCGATTCATTATTCACTTTAAGCGAAGAAGAAATCAATAATGCCTTTTGGCAAGCTTATGGAAATTGGAGTACTACAACAGATTGGAGAAGAATTATTTTTGTATTTCAAAATGGAAAAAAATTAATAATTGAAAACTCTGACGATAAACCAAATTATCTATATACACCTTGGATAGTTGACTTTGACGGATTAAAATTTCGAACAAACTCTATACTCTTTGGACAACAAATTGATGAAATAACCAACGGACAGTTTTTTAAGGAAATTACCCGAGATAAGAATTATGCAATCTTCAAAATTGCTGACTATATGTACAGAATGAAATTAATTGAAAAATAAATGTGTGTAACAAGCATTTGGTATGATGGCATTTTGTAGTAAATTTACGTTTACATATCGCAATAATTTTTATCTTTAACGGAAAATAAGCAGTTCCAAAGTTCGCAACCTCGCCACGCGCCAGATTGTAAGTGGGTTATAAAAAAAAAAGATAATAATGGAACAAATTAAAATATTGACACTTTTAAATTTTCTGATTTTAGTCTTTTACAATCAGACATTTGCTCAACATTCTACAACAAAGGAAATACTTTGGACAACTGATTGGAGTCCTAACGGAAAGTACATAGCAATTGGAGGCAATGTGGACACTTTAAAAATTTTCACCAATGAAAATCTAAAACAATTCAAGTCATTGCCAATAAAGAACACAATTACTCGCATTAAATGGCATCCTTCAATGAACATTATTGCGGTAACTACACAAATGTCAAATGATAAATCATTTATTTTCAATTTGGAAACGAATGAAAAAATGGAATTAAATGGTATTTCCCCAGATGGAGCAAGAGGTGTTGATTGGAATTACACAGGCGAATACTTAGCCATTGCTGACAATGATGGTCAAGTTTTAATATTTAATACAAAAGGGGAATTAATAAGCAAGTTTGTTAATCAAACTAATTCTACTAAAGGGATAACCGCAATTGTTTGGCATCCCAAAAAAAATATTCTTACAACTGTTACTGACAAAATACGTTTTCTTGACATTAATGGAAATTTAATAAAATCAATCAAACATAGACCTGAAGATGTAATGTTGCTAAGTATTGCCTGGCATAAATCAGGTGATTTCTTTGTTACCGGTGATTATGGTGACGATAAAGACAAATCATTACTTCAATATTGGAATGAACAAGGCAAACTCTTAAAAACAATTGACATCAGTAATGGGGAATACAGGAATTTGGCTTGGAATCCAAAAGGAGATAGACTAGCATCAGCAAGTGACGCTTTGAGAATTTGGGACACAAAAGGAAACCTAATTTCAGAAGGCAATTCAATAGACTATTTATGGGGAATTTCTTGGAATGAAAAAGGAAACAAAATAATTACATCAAGTTTGGAACAACGAATAATACTTTGGAATAAAAAAGCGAAAAAAATTATGTCGATTGAATAAAGGATAACTATTAACAGCTAGATTTTCATTTCATTCGTGATATCATCAACCAACAATTCCTCATTACTAAAAAGTAATATATTTGGGTTTGATAAAGGTTGGTTTGTAAAGAAATAGAGGTTTTTGGTGATACTAATGATGCCTACAAATTTAATTGTAAAAACAAAAAAAACACTTATGAAAATTAAAAAAAAATTACTTCCAATTTTATTGTTGTTGTTTGTATTTGGATATAGTCAAACTAATGATAAGATTGTATTAGAATGGAAAATTTCAAAAAACGATACACTGAAATACAAAACAACAATGAATGCTGTGACCATTGAATTGGAAAAAAGTGATCAAAAAGATACAAGTTCGATTTTCTCTAAATTCGATTTTCAAAAAATGCGTAAATCGCTTTCTGAAATTAATTCAGATTTGAAATATCAAACAAATCTCTTTATTAATAAGCAAAATGAAAATTATATTGATATTGAAATGAAAACTATTAGTGATAATAATAGTTCGAATGAAAGTTTAAGCCAAATAATGGCTGAAATGAAAAAAGACAATAACAAGAATTCAAAGAGAAAAATAGAAAGTAAAGACAAAGAAGAAGAAATTGATAGTTTATCAATCAAAAATATGTTTAAAAATTTATCAAGTTTTAATAACAACATTGTACTTCGGGGAAGAATATCAAAAACTGGAGAAATTATTAGTACTTATTATAAAAATTCTCAAAAGAATTTAATTGCTGTTTTATTTGAACTCCCAAATCGAGAAGTTCTAGTTGGGGAAAAATGGAAATTAAATTTAAGCTTATTAGAAATGGATCAAAATTTTATTTGCGATAGTTTGAGTAAAGAAAATAGCGTATATATTGAAAAAGTAATAAAAACCGAGAACGATAGAATTGCTGTAATAAAATATAACATAAGTGAATTTGTTTCTGGAGATTTCAACAATCCAATGGCAGGTTTGTTCGGAGTTGAAAAAGACAATAAAACATTTATGAAAATAACACATATTGCTACCGGAAACTTTTCAATAGATAAAGGAAAATGGATTAGTTATGAAGGTAAAATGACTATAGAAACTAATTTTTCAATTTTAGGTGGAAAAACAAAAACTGAATTTAAACTATTGGAATAAAATCCAGTATATATCAATGTCTATCAACAATTCCTCATTACTAAACAGTGTTATAATTGGGTTTGCTAAAGGTTGATAGGTCTAGAAATGGATCTTTTTGGATTAATAGATATTGAAGGTAATCTTGTAAAATAAAATAAAAAAAAGTTGGAATCAAATCTTAGTATTTCAGAGTTTAAGGAGTTATTAAAAAGCACGGTTAAAATAGGTAACCCAAAAATTAAATTAAGTCCATTCACCATATTAACTATGTTTGGAGAGTCTTCAAAAACTTTTTTTGGAGTGTTTGATGATAAATCATTTTTTTTAACTACTAATTTTGGTCTTTTTCAAAGAAATTCAACACCATATATATTAAGAGGAAGTTATAAAACTGTCAACGGTAAACTTACAGTGAAATATATACTTGAGCCAAGATTTAAATACCAAAAAGTATGGTGGATCCTGTTAGCAGTTTTTGGAATTGGTTTTTTTAACTACACATTATCATCATCCAAAAGTGCAACAGAAACAAATCTTTTTTACATTATGAATTCGTTTTTAATTTTTATGTTATGTTTTGGCTTTTGGAATATAACTAATAACAGGAAAAGATTGGAAAAGAATTTCATGATGATTTTTAAAATAACTAATTAAATAGAAGTGAGGTCTAAAAAAATATTGTGCGGGCATTCGACTGTTTCCCTCAATCAAAAAGTGAAAAGCGTTATGATAAGACCAATTAAATAATTATTTTTGCAACTTCAAAAAAATTAAATTTTATTCATTATATCATGGTTAAAGATTTATTCGAAAGAATTCAAAATAATAAAGGACCGCTAGGCAGATGGGCTTCACAAGCCGAAGGCTATTTTGTATTTCCAAAACTAGAAGGTGAGTTGGGACCAAGAATGCAATTTCATGGAAAAAACATTTTGAACTGGAGTTTGAACGATTATTTAGGACTTGCCAATCATCCCGAAGTACGTAAAGCCGATGCCGATGCAGCTATAGCTTATGGTGCGGCTTACCCAATGGGCGCTCGAATGATGAGCGGTCACACCCAATATCACGAACAATTGGAACAAGAATTGGCGGCTTTTGTAATGAAAGAATCGGCCTATTTATTGAACTTTGGTTATCAAGGAATGGTATCTATTATAGATGCGTTGGTAACTAGAAACGATGTGATTGTGTATGATGTAGATGCGCACGCTTGTATTATTGACGGTGTTCGTTTGCACAGTGGTAAACGTTTCACATACAAGCACAACGACATTGAAAGTATGGAAAAAAACCTACAACGAGCTACCAAACTGGCTACGGAATTAGGTGGAGGTATTCTTTTTATTACCGAAGGCGTTTTTGGAATGCGTGGGCAACAAGGCAAATTGAAAGAAATTGTAGCCATGAAGCAGAAATACAATTTTCGTTTGTTGGTTGACGATGCACACGGTTTTGGAACTCTTGGAGCAACAGGTGCTGGAGCAGGCGAGGAGCAAGGCGTGCAAGACGATATCGACGTTTACTTTTCTACGTTTGCAAAATCAATGGCTAATATTGGTGCTTTTGTGGCTGCCGACAAAGACATTATCGATTATTTGAAATACAACTTGCGTTCGCAAATGTTTGCCAAAGCGTTACCGATGATACAAACCATAGGTTCGTTGAAACGATTGGAATTGTTACGCAATTCGTCGGAATTGAAAGACAAACTTTGGGTGAACGTTAATGCATTGCAAAACGGATTGCGCAACAGAGGATTCAATATTGGCGATACTAACACTTGTGTAACGCCTGTTTATCTTGAAGGAAGTATCCCGGAAGCCATGATTATGGTGAATGATTTACGTGAAAATTATGGCATTTTCCTTTCCATAGTTGTGTATCCCGTAATTCCAAAAGGTATGATATTATTGCGAATGATTCCAACAGCATCTCATACACTAGCCGATATTGACGAAACGCTTACCGCATTTGAAGCCATTCGCGAAAAGTTAGTCAACGGAACTTATAAAGAAATAGCGGACAGAACCACTGTTGATGTTAGCTAATTGAAGTAGTTATCTTTCTATTAATACTAATTAAAATACCGTAAGCATTGCTGACAAGAACTCAAGCCTATTTGTTTTTCGCCGCAATACTTACGGTATATTTTTTCAATTGTTATATTGACGTAATGGATGTTGATGCTGCGGAATATGCAGCAGTCGCTCTCGAAATGTTACAACGGGGCGATTATCTTCATGTAACCAAACATTATGTTGATTAT
>CAIRNC010000538.1 GCA_903879875.1 uncultured Bacteroidota bacterium | reverse complement strand
CGCTTGCCACACTTTATCATACAAACCCCACGATTTTAAGCCTTCGATAAACACGGCATCTACCTCTTGCAAGATAGCCACTTTTTCTGGAGTTATATCTCCTAAAATTCGGATGGAAAGTCCAGGACCAGGAAACGGATGACGACCCAACAATTCGGGGTCAATTCCCAGTGTTGCTCCTACTCTACGCACTTCATCTTTGAACAACATGCGCAAAGGTTCTACAATTTTGAGTTTCATGTAATCGGGTAATCCGCCTACATTATGATGCGATTTTATCGTTGCAGATGGCCCTTTTACAGAAACCGATTCAATTACGTCAGGATATATAGTGCCTTGTGCCAACCATTTAACGTCTTCAATCAAATGGGATTCGTCATCAAAAACTTCAATAAAAACACGACCTATGATTTTGCGTTTGGTTTCTGGGTCGCTCACTTCTGCCAATTCTTTCAAAAAGCGTTCGCCTGCATCGACACCTTTCACGTTCAAACCCATGCCTTTGTATTGTTCGAGTACATTATGAAATTCGTTTTTGCGCAACAGTCCGTTGTTGACAAAAATACAATACAAATTCTTTCCGATGGCTTGGTGCAATAAAACGGCAGCAACCGTAGAGTCCACACCGCCTGAAAGTCCTAAAACTACTTTATCGTCTTGCAATTTCTCTTTGAGTTCCGAAACCATTTCTTCCACAAACGCATTTGGAGTGAAATTTTGAGGCACTTCAGCTATTTTAACTAAGAAATTTTCGAGCATTTTAGCTCCATCGGTCGAATGAAAAACCTCGGGATGGTATTGAATGGAGTAAGTTGTTTCGCCCTCAATTTTGTAGGCAGCATATTCCACATCGTGGGTGCTGGCTAGTTTAATTCCGTTGGTGGGAAGCGCTTTGATGCTGTCGCTATGGCTCATCCAAACTTGACTGTTTTCGGGAACGCCTTCAAAGAATAGTTCGTTTTCTTTGATGTAAGACAAATGGGCTCTTCCGTATTCTCGGGTGTTGGATGCCGCTACTTCGCCTCCACTAAAATGGGACAAATATTGTGCACCGTAACAAACAGCAAGCAAGGGTAATTTTCCTCTTATTTGAGATAAATCAGGATGTGGCGCGTCTTCTGCACGAACAGAAAAAGGGCTTCCGCCTAATATTACCGCTTTGTAAGACGATAAATCCTCTGGAAAATGATTGTAAGGAAAAATTTCGCAGAATATATTCAATTCGCGAACTCTTCGGGCAATAAGTTGTGTGTATTGCGATCCGAAATCTAAAATTAGTACGTTGTGTTGCATGTGCAAAAATAACTTTTATATTCGGAAATTGGTAGTTGTGCAAAAAAAAATAATGCCTCTAAATTTCAAGGCATTATTTGCAAGTTATAAATTTAAAAAACCGCTACTCCTTCATAAACTTTTCAGTAGCACTTCCTTTGTCGGTGGTTATTTTTAAGAAATAATTGCCCGTTTTCAAGCTAGAAACATCAATAGTATTCAAGTTTTGAGCATTTGGAATGGCAAGTACCACTTGCCCTAATAAATTGTAAATGGTTAAAGAATGCACTTCAATACTTTGTTTGGTACTGATGTTCAACACGTTTTTGGTTGGGTTTGGATATAAAGTAAAATAGTTATTGAACTCAAAATCTTGTGTTGCCAATGCTTGAACGGTTGTTGTAGCCGTATTAGTGTTTATCGGAAAATTATAATCAAAATAAATGCTCGCTGTATTGCTGAAGGTGTTACCTAAAACCAAAGTAGGTTTGGTTTTGATTTTAAACGCTACATAACCCGTGTTAGTGCCTGCAGTAAAAGGCAAGTTGATGTCTTGAAAGACAAACTCCACTTGATTGGTGTTGATGATTCTTGTAGAGTAAGGAGCACTTCCACTTTCAGGGATTAGTGTTGCTATATCAAATTTGGTGGTGTCAATCATGTCTTTTACCACAATGTTTTGGGCATTGGCTGTACCATCATTCTCAAAACGGATGATGTAATGCACATAATCACCTACTTTTTCTGGCGCAATGGTGTTGCCTTCTAAACACACTTTTTCGTTGGGATCGAAAGAATTGACAACGGTTTGGTTGTAGGCAAAAGTATTGTCAGAAGGAGTTTCGTCACCAGAAATGGGGTTAATATTTGCCTCAAAGGACAATAAATCGCCTCCAATTACAGCTGGAGTTTCCATAGGCGAATTTACATTAAGTGTAAACACAATCTCGCCTGTGGCTAGTGGCACTAAAGTGGTGAAATTCCAAATCAATGTATTCAATGTTTGTGTTGAAACCGAAGGGTTAGCCGAAACCAAATCCAATACCGCATCGTTGAATGTTAATGATATATTGCCCGATTGCGTAGTGTTTCCTTTGTTTTTGTAGTACAATTTATAAACAGCATCAAAACCTGGTCGAGCAGGTGTGATGGGAATTAGCACTACTTCTAAATCAGGATGTGAACCATTGGCAGTAACACAAAAATCTTGCACAAAGGGACTAGCTGTAGTTGGAAAAGTAACGGTTGCCGAAGTAGGCGACACATTAAAATAGCTTGGGTTTTCAAAAACAGGAGTAAAAGTATGCGTGCCAGCTTGCACATCAAAATGGTAATTACCCGAAGCATCTGGAATTAAACTACCCATTACTGTACCGTCAGTAAATGACAATTTCATACTAGGAAGCATATTGTCATTAACATCGCAACCGTTGTTATTGGTGTCAAAACGGTTGGTGCCTTGAATGGTGTAAAAATTACCACCCGGCGTAAACGTACAATAGGAATTGACATTACAATTGGAGTAACCATACTGTGTAATTTTACTTTGCACATCTGGAATTTGTCCTTCATCAGCGCAAATATACTGCAAATTAGGATTACCGGAAAAGCATAAATAAGTTTCATTGCTACCGTTTTTCATCAACAGCGATGTGAGTTGGTTGTTATCACAATACAATGAATTAAGATAAACAGAATCGCTAAGGTCTAAATTAGCAATATGGTTGTTATAGCAATATAATTGCCCAAGATTTGTCAAACCACTTAAATTTAGGCTAGGTATTTGGTTGTTACTGCAATATAATTCAGTAAGATTGGCCAAGCCACTTAAATTAAGGCTAGGAATTTGATTATCATCGCAGTATAAATATGCAAGTTGAGTCAATCCACTCACATTCAAACTAGGAAGTAGGTTATCTTGACAATCTAAATAATATAGATTAATCAAATTACTCACATTTAAACTTGGGAGTTGGTTGCCGTTACAGTTTAAAATTTGAAGATAAGTCAAACTACTCACATCTAAACTAGTAAGTAAATTGCCTCCACAATCCAAATGGAGAAGATTAGTCATGTTACTCACATTTAAACTTGAAACTTCATTACCATAGCAATTTAAATATTTAAGATTTGTCAAACCACTTATACTTAAATTAGGGAGATGATTCCAACAGAAACCTAAATATTGAAGATTAGTCAAACTACTCACGTCTAAACTAGGAATTTGGTTGAAGCCACATTCTAATAATTGTAGATTAGTTAAATTACTTACATTTATATTTGTAATAGTATTAAAACTGCATTTCAATGCTATTAAATTAGGAAAAGACTCAATCCCTGTCATATCAACGATGTTTCCACTTAGATTATACATTCCACTAACATTTATACAACTAATAATTGAAGCTTCATTCACTTGAATTTCCCCATCATTATTGGTGTCAATTTTAGTATAACTGCTTGCTGACCAATGGGAAAGTCCATGACCATCAACTGAGTAAACAGGTGTTTGAGTTGAAGCAATATAGTTTGTCGGGCTCGCCGACAACAACTTCGCTTTAAAAGCAGCATCAGGAATAGTAATAATCTGTGCTTTTCCAACGAAAGCGCATAATAAAACAAGGGCAATAGTGTAGAGCTTTTTCATAAACAAGTAGGTGTTAAAAATTTATGGGCTAAAGATAGAGAAATAATTATGAATTATGAATTATGAATTAT
Source organism: uncultured Bacteroidota bacterium (assembly GCA_903879875.1). GTDB lineage: Bacteria > Bacteroidota > Bacteroidia > Flavobacteriales > Flavobacteriaceae > Flavobacterium. The sequence goes on along the minus strand of CAIRNC010000538.1, from coordinate 998 downwards.
TAATTAGAGTTTGGTGTTTTTACAGCAAGGGTTGCAAAGAGAAAACGAAAGGGGCGGTATTTTAGCTAAAAACGCCAAATTTGGCGTCACCGATGCCAAACTTGGCGTTGCTGATGTCAAATTTGACGTTCCTGACGCCAAACTTTACGTGGCATGACGCCAAATTTGACGTTGTTGATGCCAAACTTGGCGTTGCTGACGTAAACTTTTACGTTCCTGACGCCAAATTTGGCGTTTTTGGCATTAGGGAAAAAAGAATGTATTAAAGCAACATAAAATACTTTCTGAAGTAGTCAATTGAAATCTTAAAATATTTAAACCTGACAGGTTTTTGAAACCTGTCAGGTTTAAATATTTTAATTATTCTCCTAAAAATTCTTCTGTTGAAATATAGTTTTTTAATTGATGCAGAAATTTAAAATTTTCTACATCGTTGAATATTTCAATAACTTCTTGCCTTTTTAACTTTGTTGGTTTATCCGAAATACAACTTAAATAAGAACTCCAAGCATATTCTAAAGGGTGATCACAAATATTGTGATGCACGGGGTTGTTGTGAATATAGATAATAAGATTTTGAAAATAAGTATCAAAGTTTACCCATTTTCTTCTAAATGGTCTCTCAAAAAGTGCCCCATGTCGATGGTACTTTTTATTAAACGCCTTGGTATAAGCATTAAACAAATTAGAAAAAGATTGAGAGGGTTGAATTTTAATTGCAGTTTTAATTTCATTTACTTCTTTAATTCGGATCAAAAAATGAAAATGATTTTTCATCAAGCACCAAGCAAAAGTTTCGGCAATTGGGTCAATATGCGTTTCGTATAATTTTAGAAAATAATTGTAATTATCATTTTCTTTAAAAAGAATATCGCTATTGATACCCCGATTGTATATGTGATAATATTTCCCGTTTTCTAATGGAGTAATTTGTTGCATCTCATTTATTTATACAATTTTTACTAGACCTGACAGGTTTTTAAAACCTGTCAGGTCTT
>CAIRNC010000537.1 GCA_903879875.1 uncultured Bacteroidota bacterium | reverse complement strand
CTAATTTTGAAATTATTTGAGAAAACAGCGTTATATTTGCCATAAGAGGGCGGGTTTTTGTTGTGCAACTCAAAGATAATTTGAGATACAAAATTCAACCCTCTTTTTTTAAACTTTTTTTAAACGTTTAGGACGCTATTGGTTTAATATTAATAAAAATATAAAAAAATCATTGCTAAAATAAAAAGGAATACTAACTTTGTAGGATATAAGTAATGAATATTGACTCTATGAGTGAAATAGCAGAAATAGTTGATACTCTTGAAAATAGACTTGGGAAAGTTTTAACTAAATTGGATGATTTAGGTAAAAATAACGAGGAATTAAAGGAGGAATTAAAACGTGCTGTAAAAGTAATTGCCAATCAATCGGAAGCGTTTGAAGATTTAAAAAAGCAATATGACACACTCAAAATAGCCAATTCGTTACTTGGCAGTGATGATAATAAAAGAGATACAAAGCTAAAAATAAATTCATTAATTCGGGAAATTGATTACTGTATTGCACAGTTGTCTGATTAGTAACTATGGACGAAAAGCTTAAAATTAAGATATCAATTGCAGACAGAGTCTATCCCTTAACGGTAGATATGTCTCAAGAAGAAGGACTTAGAAGTGCCTCCAAAAAAATTGATGTAATGATAAAGCAATTTGAAGAAAATTATGCAGTGAGAGACAAACAAGATGTTTTGGCCATGTGTGCCTTACAATTTGCCTCACAATTGGAACAAAAACAAATCGATAAATCAACAGATAATGTTGAAACAAACGAGAGATTAAAGAAAATTAATAATTTATTAGCACAATATCTCGACAAATAAACGTTCTTTACAAAAACTAAGATACTGCCTACATTAGTTCATATTTGGTAAACTCAACACTAACAATTTAGAATGAGCAAATCATCGTTACTATAGCATGCCAATTCAGTTTGGAAGCTTGAACAACGAGTTAGCTCAAAACTTGTATTTCCGAGTTTATACAAGCAATCTAATGTAGGCTTTTTTTATATAATAAATTTTTAATATCTATGGACAGTAATTTAATAATAGTTTTCGCAGGAATATTAGGTGTTGCAGGAGGTTTTTTCGTCGCAAAAATGATGGAAAAAAGTAATGTTTCCAACCTAATTAAAAATGCGAAAAAGGAAGCAGGTTCCATCTTAAAAGATGCAAACCTTGAGGCAGAAAACATCAAAAAAGATAAAATTCTTCAAGCAAAAGAAAAATTTATCGAATTAAAAGCGGAACACGAACAAGTAATTCTCTCTCGCGATAAAAAAGTAGCTGAGGTTGAAAAAAGAGTACGTGACAAAGAATCTCTAGTGTCAAATGAATTGGCTAAGGCTAAAAAAGTGAACGATGATTTTGAAGCTAAAACAATAGAATACACTTCTAAAATCGAAATTCTTGATAGAAAACATCAAGAAGTAGAGAAAATGCACAAAAGCCAGCTGGAACATTTGCAAGTAATTTCAGGTTTATCTGTAGAAGAGGCTAAAAATCAATTGATTGATGGTTTGAAAGCAGAAGCTAAAACCAATGCAATGGCCTACATTCAGGATACTCTTGAAGAAGCAAAATTAACAGCACAACAAGAAGCTAAAAAAATCATTATCAACACGATACAACGTGTAGGGACAGAAGAAGCGGTTGAAAATTGCGTTTCTGTTTTCAATATTGAATCCGATGATGTGAAAGGTAGAATTATTGGGCGTGAAGGTAGAAATATTAGAGCTTTAGAGGCTGCAACTGGAGTTGAAATTATTGTTGACGATACCCCAGAAGCAATTATTCTATCGTGTTTTGACCCAGTTAGAAGAGAAATTGCTCGTTTGGCTTTACATAAATTAGTTACTGACGGAAGAATTCACCCGGCAAGAATTGAAGAAGTAGTGGCTAAAACAACCAAACAAATTGACGATGAAATCATTGAAGTTGGTAAACGTACTGTTATTGATTTAGGCATTCATGGATTACATCCAGAATTGATAAAAGTAGTAGGTCGAATGAAATACCGTTCTTCTTACGGACAAAATTTATTACAACACTCGCGCGAAGTATCTAAACTTTGTGGTATCATGGCAGCCGAATTGGGATTGAATGTTAAACTTGCCAAAAGAGCGGGATTACTGCATGATATTGGTAAAGTGCCAGATGCAGAAAGTGATTTGCCACACGCACTTTTAGGAATGCATTGGGCAGAAAAATTTGGTGAAAAAGAAGAAGTTTGTAATGCCATCGGTGCGCACCATGACGAGATTGAAATGAAATCATTGCTTTCGCCAATTGTACAGGTTTGTGATGCTATTTCTGGAGCAAGACCAGGAGCGAGACGCCAAGTATTAGATTCCTATATTCAACGTTTAAAAGATTTAGAAGAAGTCGCTTTTGGCTTCAGCGGAGTGAAAAATGCGTATGCTATTCAAGCTGGTCGTGAATTACGTGTAATTGTTGAAAGCGAAAAAGTTTCTGATGACCATGCAGCCACTTTGTCTTTTGATATTTCACAAAAAATTCAAACAGAAATGACCTACCCAGGGCAAGTGAAAGTTACTGTAATTAGAGAAACTAGAGCTGTAAATATTGCGAAATAGGTTTAGATTATAATTTATATAAAAAAACACTTTAGGTATCTAAAGTGTTTTTTTTATGGAATCTATATTTAT
>CAIRNC010000536.1 GCA_903879875.1 uncultured Bacteroidota bacterium | reverse complement strand
ATTATTTAATAAAAATCTGTTTTATCTGTTCCAATCAGTGTCATCTGTGTGCCAATTTTTCCACTGTTTCAATTTTAAAATGGGTGAGAATCGTTTTAATCTATGGCTAAAGTACAAGTTAAGGAAACTCATTAAAAAAACAAGAATCATGACTACATCATTAACCTCCGTAATCAAAAAATTTTTAGTACTTTTTCTTGTATTTTCTGGAATCTATTTTGCTAAAGATTTTTTGATGCCACTCTGCGTTGGAGGCATTTTAGCCACCTTGTTTTTACCCTTTTGCAATTGGATGGAAAAAAAGAAATTACCAAAAGGCATAGCCGTCATCATTTGTCTCTTGTCATTATTACTCTTCATTGCTATAATCGTAACGCTTTTGGGCTTCAAAATTTCAGAACTCATAAACGACATTGCCCTTTTCAAACAAAAAGCGATAGAAGCTGGAACCAGTATACAGAAATACATTTTAGATCACCTCAACATTTCGGTTGACGAGCAGTTTCAAATCCTGAAAAACGAAAAACCGTCTTATGGCAGTATGATGCAAATAATGATTGGCTCTGTTACCAACATTTTATCTAGTTTTATCTTATTGTTGGTTTATTTCGTGTTTCTGCTTTACTATCGTAGCCATATTAAAAATTTCATCATACAACTTACAGCAAAAACACAACAAGCAGAAATGCAACAAATCATCCAAAAAGTAACAGCCGTATCACAGCAGTATTTACTTGGACTATCAAAAATGATTTTTCTATTATGGATAATGTACGGCATCGGATTTAGTTTTATTGGTGTCGAAAACGCCCTATTATTTGCCGTCATCTGTGGCTTATTAGAAATTGTTCCCTTTGTGGGAAACATCACAGGCACAACATTAACCGTCTTAGTATCGGCCATTCACGGAGGCAATTTAGAGTTATTAATAGGCATTGTCGTTGTATATGGCATTGTGCAATTCATTCAAGGCTGGGTCCTTGAGCCGTTAATATTAGGACCACAAGTAAAAATAAATTCGTTATTCACCATACTGGCATTGGTACTAGGCGAATTATTATGGGGCATTCCAGGCATTATTCTCGCCATTCCACTTACAGCAATGTTTAAAATCATCTGTGATCATATTGAACCCCTAAAACCCTATGGCTTTTTAATAGGCGAAATCCCAACCACAAAAAATCAAACGAGTTGGTTAGACAAATTAAAAGTGAAGTTTAAAATAAATAAATAGAAACCATGAAAAACAGTTCAAAAGAGAAAAAAGTAGCCGAAGTAATGCACCAATTCAAAGAAAACCACTTGCATTCAGGAAAGTCAAAAACCCTAGTTACCAATCGAAAACAAGCGATAGCAATATCTTTGAGCGAAGCCGAGGAATTGTATAATAAAAACAATAAACTTTGAAAAACTAACACTATTGCAACCCGCACTTTTTTATTTGCTCTTCAACATTCCAATAACAAAACCGCCAATTTCATTCTATCCTATATTGTAACAAAAAACAGAATTAAAAGACTAATTTTGAAAATATAAAATAGCTTATTATGAAAAAAGTACTTTCTATCGTAGTCTTACTGCTTGTAGGTTTCTTCATTTTTTATATCGGATTGCCCGTTATAGCTTATGGGTTTATTAAATTACCCGTTTTTTTATTGTTAATTGTTATACTAGGCATGCTGCTTTTTACGAAGCTAGCAATTGAGCAACAAACCAAACAAGTCAAGATACTTTCAAAACCGAATCGAATTTTCTTCTTTGCAGGAATACTTTTATTGGTTTATATGCTTGTACTGCCTTTGCTTACCAGCTTACCGATGTTTAGATGCGATTCGTATCAAAAATTAATTGGAAAAGTTGCTGATGGCAAAAAAATATCAAACCACATTGCACCAATTTCTATAGATGAAATTCGAGTAGTAGACGAAGATTTAGCTTATTTATTAGGCGAGAAAATTCTAGGCTCACAACCCGCATTGGGCAGCCAAGTAGAGTTAGGCGATTTTTGTATTCAAAAAGTAAACAATGATTTGTATTGGGTAGCACCGCTATTGCATTCTGGTTTTTTCAAATGGATAAACAACCAAGAAGGGACCGCTGGATATGTAATGGTTTCGGCAACAAACGAGCGTGACGTAAAACTTGTGCAACAAATTGCCACTAAAGACATCAAAATCAAATACCAACCCAACGCTTATTTTCAAAGTGACATACACCGTCATTTGTATTTTAACGGATACCAAAATGTTGGTTTAACCGACTTTAGTTTTGAGATTGACGATGCAGGAAATCCTTTTTGGATTGTGACCAAATTCGACAAAAAGATAGGCTTTAGTGGCAATGATGCTACTGGAATATTAGTAGTAGATGCACAGAACGGAGCGATAAAAGAATACAGCATCAACAATGCCCCAAAATGGGTAGACCGCATTCAACCTATTAGTTTTATTGAAGAACAACTGAACGACTGGGGTGAATATGTACATGGCTATTGGAATTTTTCTAATGCAAATAAACTTCAAATCACCGAAGGATTAACTTTAGTTTACGGTCAAAATCACAAATCCTATTGGTACACAGGACTAACCTCTGTAGGAAAAGATGAGTCTGCCGTAGGTTTTGTATTGGTAGATACACGAACCAAAGAAGCAACGTTTTACAAACAAGGTGGTGCCACTGAATTTGCCGCACAAAGTTCCGCTCAAGGAAAAGTTCAGGAAAAAGGATACAAAGCTTCTTTGCCAATTCCTTATAATATCAACAACATTCCTACTTACGTAATGACGCTAAAAGACGATGGTGGATTGGTTAAAATGTTTGCGATGGTAGCCATTTCTGATTATACTATTGTTGGCGTTGGAAACACAATGCGCGAAACCCTTACGTCGTTTAAAAACGTTTATAATATGGCGGACAACAAAATAAATCCTAACGCTATTACAAACAAAAAATCCTTGAAATCCGTCATTACTAGAATACAAAACGATGTAAAAAATGGCAATAGCTTTTATTATTTTAAAGTGAAAGACTATCCAAATATTTTTGTAGGCTCTTCTCAACTTTCAAGTCAATTGCCCGTAACCATGGCAGGTGATAGCGTGAAAATTTCATTCGATGTCGATTTAGAAGAAGTAATAGATGTGTCGAGTTTTGAAAATAGCAGTTTGAAAAAGAAATAAGTAGTATCGTCTGAAAACATAGCATGTATCAGCATATTTAAAAAAGCACTAATCATTCATGCTTTACATCT